>CANFUB010000095.1 GCA_947450015.1 Bacteroidota bacterium
GGAGTTATTCAGTAAGCGGTGGCACCATCATTGCTGGCCTCAATCTCTCAAAATACCCTTGCGTCCAAGAATTTTGGTCGCTTTCTGGTGGCACCTATGTAAAGGCTAATTATGTAACCTATAACGTTACTAAAAATGGTGTTTACAAAATTTGCATGAAGCTTTACGATACCTGCAACCGTTGCGATACCTTAATTTGCAAAGAAATTAAAGTCGATGGCATTAAAACTTGCAATGTCGATTTTGTGGCAGATATCACAAAAGATGGCGTAAAATTCAAAGCCATTTTCCCTTGTAATGGCAAAGCGGTGTTCTCATGGAAATTTGGCAATGGCACTTTCGGTAAAACTGGTGACCCATTGGTAAAATATGCCAAAGGAACATATGAAGCTTGTTTAACAGCTAAATGCTATACTTACGGTCAGAATAATAATATCATTGATTCTTGTGAAGCTAAAATTTGCAAGAAAATAGTGGTGAAAGAAAATCCATGTGAACTAAAAGGCGATTTCTATTTTAAAGTTGGCGATAAAAACATGATCACTTTTGTGGGCTATGCCAATGAACAAAACCTGCTTTATTATTGGACCATCGACAATGTTGAGCGCAAAGGCCGCGACTTCTCCTTATACCTCACACCAGGCACTCATAAGGTTTGCATGACCATCTACAATCCAAAAACAGGATGTAAAACAACCGTTTGCAAAACCATCGAAATACCTCAACCAAAATTAGAATGCAAAGTTGATTTTACGGCCGAAATAACAAAAGATGGTGTTAAATTTAAACCAAACTTCCCTTGCAATGGCACTGCCACTTATTTCTGGAAATTTGGCAATGGCACTTTCTCTAGTAATTTCGATCCGTTTGTAAAATATAGCAAAGGCACTTATGAAGTATGCTTATACGCTAAATGTAAGGTGTACAACAAAGACAAAAAAGCTTATGATTCTTGTGAAACAAAAATCTGCAAGCCTATTGTTATCAAAGAAAATCCATGTGATTTAAAAGGTGAGTTTAGCTTTAAAATTGGTGCTAATAACTTAGTTACATTTATTGCAAATGCCAACGAACAAAACTTGTTATACGAGTGGACCATCGATGGCACTACTACCAAGAAGGGCCGCGATTTCAACATGACCTTATCACCGGGCACCCACAAAGTTTGTGTGACCATTTACAACCCAAAAACAAATTGCAAAATCACCATTTGTAAAACGGTAATCATAGAAACCCCTTGCAAAATTGAAGGTTTCTTTAAAGATTCTATCGTTTGCAACCGTTTGTTCTTATTTGGTGGAAGTAGCTTCAAAGGCAATGTAGGCTTCTACTACACAATTAATGGCGAAAAACAATCCATCATTAAACAAGGTCAAAATGCAGTGTTTGAATCCGCCTTGCCAAGTGGCACTTATACCGTTTGTTTATACGTATTAGGTTACACCAATAACAATGAGCCTAGCTGCCGCGACACCATTTGCAAAACCTTTACACTCAAAGCATGCAACACTAAATGTACTTTAGAAGGCGCTATTAAAGATTCTATTGTTTGCAATAAAATATATTTCAATGCCCTTACCAATAGTAAATGTAGCACCATAAGCTACCGTTACACCATTACCTCAAACAATTCTGTGGTTGTAAAAGAAACCAAAGACCCTGTATTTGAAGGATCAAATGCTGGCGCTAACTACTATGTATGCTTAGTGGTTACAGATAACTGCACTGGCTGTAAAGACACGATTTGCAAATACATTGCTTTAAAACCTTGCTGCAACAAACAATTGGTGGCCGAGTTTTCAGATACACTTAAATTGGGTGGCACAGTGCGCTTCGTAAATAAATCAATTGGCGGATATTCTTACAAATGGTTGTTTGGAGATAATACTAGCTCAGCAGATAAAAACATTTCGCACACCTATGCCAATGCAGGCAGTTACACAGTTTGCTTAGTGGCTTACGATTCATTGAAAAACTGTACAGACACCTTCTGTAAAACCGTACAGGTTACCATTAAACGCGGTAGTACCGAGGCCATGTCTCTTACTGGAACAACAATGGCACAGTGGGACTTATACCCTAATCCTAGCAGCGATGCTGTTACAATTAGTGGTTTTAACTTTAACAATGGCGATGTGATACGCATTAAAGATATTACAGGTAAAACAGTGTTAGAAATTAATATTGAAAAAGCTGTTTCTGAAACCACACTATCGCTCGAACATTTAGCACCTGGTATTTATACAATTCAATGTCAAATGGTTGCCGGCAATTCGGTGCAATCGAAACTGATAAAGCAATAACTAATCAATAAACCCCTTTTTAAAGGCCTTGCGACTGTAAAAGTTCAAGGCCTTTTTAATGCTTAAGTAATTGTAATTAAGTATTTTAAAATTATTTCAAAAAATCAATTTCAATTCAAATTTTGTGGTTTTTTAAATTATCGTACTTTTGCACCCGTAATTATAATTATGAGCATTTCAAAAATACAGGAATTATTAGGCGCAGATGCCGATAACCTTTTAAAACATGAATCCACAACCATCAGCAAAGATTTATTACAGTTACCTGGTGGCGATTTCGTTAACCGCGTTTTTTCACAAACCAACCGTTCACCGCAAGTACTAAGAAGCTTAAGTGCTTTGTATAACCATGGCCGTTTATCGGGCACAGGTTATATGAGTATATTGCCTGTTGACCAAGGTATAGAGCACAGTGCTGGTGCTTCATTTGCTCCTAATCCAATATTTTTCGATCCTGAAAACATCGTTAAATTAGCGGTTGAAGGTGGTTGCAACGCTGTTGCTTCAACCTATGGTGTGTTGGCTGCTACTAGCAGAAAATATGCTCACCAAATACCTTTCATTGTAAAAATTAACCACAATGAATTTTTAACTTACCCTAACAAATTTGATCAAATCATGTTTGGTAGTGTTGATGAAGCTTGGAACTTAGGTGCTACTGCTGTAGGTGCCACCATCTACTTCGGTTCTCCTGAATCTGGCCGCCAAATTGTTGAAGTGGCACAAGCATTCGAAAGAGCCCATGAATTAGGTATGGCTACCATCCTTTGGTGCTACTTAAGAAACAATGGTTTCAAAAAAGATGGTGTCGACTATCACACAGCTGCCGATTTAACTGCTCAAGCCAATCACTTAGGCGTTACAATCCAAGCGGATATTATCAAACAAAAATTACCAACTAATAATGGTGGTTACAACGCTATCAACTTTGGTAAAACACATGCTAAAGTATACAGTGAATTAACCACTGATCATCCTATTGATTTGGCTAGATACCAAGTGGCCAATTGCTACATGGGCAGAATGGGTTTAATTAATAGTGGTGGCGAAAGTAAAGGTGCTACCGATTTAGCCGAAGCAGTAACAACAGCCGTTATTAATAAACGTGCTGGTGGTCAAGGTTTAATCAGCGGAAGAAAAGCTTTCCAAAAGCCTATGAACGAAGGTGTAGCTTTGTTAAACGCTATCCAAGACGTTTATCTTGAAAAAGAAATAACTATTGCTTAATCCATTTCTTTCTCTTAATCTTGTATCATAAATGAGTTGGTTTAAACGTGTTTCTGAAGGTATTACTACCAAAACTAAGGAGAAAAAAGCAACTCCAGATGGTCTTTGGGAAAAATGTCCAAGATGCAAAAGTATTACCCCACGTAAGGATTTAGTGGAAAGTAAATATGTATGCCCTTCTTGCGATTACCATTACAAGATAAGTTCAAAAGAATATTTCGAAGTATTATTCGATGATAATAAATTCAAAGAGTTAGATGCTAATATTACTTCTGGCGACCCACTAGAATTTACTGATACCAAGCCGTACAAAAACAGAATCAAAGAAAGCATTGCAAAAAGCGGCTTGAAAGATGCTGTGCGTTGCGCTGTCGGCAAATCAAACGGACGCAAGATAGTAGTGGCTTGTATGGATTTTAATTTCATTGGTGGATCAATGGGGAGTGTAGTAGGTGAAAAAATTGCACGTGCAATTGATTATGCCCGCGAGAACAAACACCCAATGATTATTATTAGTAAGAGTGGTGGTGCCCGTATGATGGAAGCTGCTTTCTCTCTGATGCAAATGGCCAAAACATCGGCTAAGTTGGCATTGTTAGCGAAAGACCATATTCCTTACATTTCAATCTTAACCGACCCTACAACTGGTGGTATTACTGCCTCATTTGCGATGTTAGGCGACTTTAATATTGCCGAGCCAGAGGCCTTAATTGGTTTTGCTGGACCCCGTGTTATTAAAGAAACCATTGGTAAAGATTTACCTAAAGGTTTTCAAAGTTCAGAGTTTTTATTGGAACATGGCTTTGTAGATTTAATTGCCCACCGCAATGTATTGAAAGATAAAATCAGTTTATTACTAAGCCATATTTGGGATTAAGCATAAACTTTCGAATTGAAAAAAATAAAACATAAAAAATTTAAAATAAAATAAAGATGAATTTTCCTGAGAATTTAAAATACACCAAAGAGCACGAATGGATTAGTGTTGAAGGTGATGTAGCAACTGTAGGTATTACAGATTTTGCACAAGGCGAACTTGGTGATATCGTATTCGTAGAAATCGAAACCAAAGGTCAAACTTTAGCAAAAGACGCTACTTTTGGTACCGTTGAAGCTGTTAAAACAGTAAGTGATTTATTTATGCCAATAAGTGGTGAAATTTTGGATGTGAATGCTGATTTAGAATCACAACCAGAATTGGTTAACCAAGATCCTTACAACGGCGGATGGATGGTTAAAATTAAAGTATCAAACAGCGCTGAGTTAAACGATTTGTTAGACGTAGCTGCTTATAAAGCTTTAATCGGTCATTAATACCCTCCTTTTTTAATAAAAGCTGTTTACAGTTGGATTTGAAAAAAATTAAAACCCTATTTAAATATCAATTGCTCACAATTTTGTGGGCAATTTTTATTTACATCCTATGCATGAGCAACCCCTCTACATTGCCAAAGCACCGCTTTTTTAATATTCCAAATTTTGACAAATGGGTGCATGCATTCCTTTTTGCTATCATGGCTTTACTCTTTTTATTAGGTTTTAAGCGCCAAACACCTCGTCTTTATTTTAACACCAAACATTATTTTTCAGTGTTATTTTGCAGCACTGTCTATGGTGTTTTCATTGAGTTAGTGCAACATTTCTACACTTCCAACAGACATGCAGATGCCTACGATGTGCTGGCCGATTTAATAGGTGCAGTACTTGGTTGTGCACTTGCTTATTTTTGGCTGATTAGAGGAAAAAAATAAAACCTTTAATAGGCTGAAAAATTTGCATTTTAATTGGCAATTCGCCTATTTTAAATCTTCCCTTTAATCCTTATTTTTGCAGAATGTCTATAAACATGGCGAAAGACAAAGAACCAATCAATTTTGATGCGTTTAGAACTGAGGTACTGAATGATTATCAGCTAGCTTTTGAAAGCAGACAGGCCAGTTTGCTTGGTAGAAAAGAAGTATTAACTGGAAAAGCCAAATTCGGAATATTTGGTGATGGAAAAGAAGTGGCACAGCTCGCCATGGCCAAAGCTTTTAAAGAAGGTGATTACAGAAGTGGTTATTACCGTGATCAAACTTTTATGTTTGCTACCGGCATGAACACAATACAACAATTCTTTGCTCAGCTATATGCCCATACCGATGTAGAAGCAGAACCTAACAGTGCTGGTCGAAGTATGAATGGTCACTTTGGTTCTAGAATGCTAGATGATAATGGCAATTGGTTACCACAAACTGATCGTTTTAATTCTTCTTCAGACATTTCACCAACCGCTGGTCAGATGCCGCGTTTATTAGGTTTGGCCTTAGCTTCAAAACTTTACAAAGACAACAGTGAATTACACCAATACACCAATTTTTCGAACAAAGGCAACGAAGTCGCTTTTGGTACAATAGGCAACGCCAGTACAAGTGAAGGTGGTTTTTGGGAGGTAATTAATGCTGCGGGTGTTTTACAAGTACCTTTGGCTATGAGCGTGTGGGACGATGGCTATGGTATTTCTGTGCCTGCTAAATACCAAACAACAAAAGAAAACATTAGTGCCATCTTGAGTGGTTTTAATACCGACGATAATGGCGTTGGCGTTGATATATACAATGCAAAAGGTTGGGACTATGCCCAATTGTGCAAGGTTTATAAAGAAGCTATTGATAATTGCAGAACCAATCACCGTCCTGTTTTAATCCATGTGAATGAGGTTACCCAGCCACAAGGACATAGTACCTCTGGTTCGCACGAGCGCTACAAGAGTCAGGAACGCTTGCAGTGGGAAGCAGATTTCGATTGCATTGTAAAAATGCGCGAATGGATTGAAGCCAATAATATTGCCGATGCCGCTCACTTAGATAAAATCGAGGAAGATGCAACCAACTATGTAAATGAGTGTCGCAAAAAAGCGTGGGAAGCCTATATCACACCAATCAAAAACGATGTGGCTACCATCGTAGATCTTTTAAACACCATCGATCACCCATCGGTAACCGAGGCTGTTAAAGAATTAAAAGCAACCAAAGATCCGATTAGAAAAGAAATAGGCATTGCCATCAATAAAGTTTTAATTGGCACTTTGCATAAACCATCTGCGGAGCGCGAGCAATTAATTGCTTTCTACAAAAATTTCTTAGCAGAAAATTATAACCGTTATTCATCTACGCTGCACAGCGAATCTTCTAATAATGCATTAGCAATTACAGAAATTAAAGCAACTTATGCTGACGATAAGTTAGTTGATGGTCGCGAAGTCGTGCTCGCTTGCTTCGATGCAGCTTTAGGTCGCGACCCACGTGTATTTGCCTTTGGTGAAGATGTGGGTGCAATTGGTGATGTAAACCAAGGCTTTGCTGGCATGCAAGAAAAATATGGCGAACACCGCGTAAGCGATACTGGTATCAGAGAATTAAGTATTATCGGACAAGGAATTGGCGCCTCTATGCGTGGCTTACGTCCAATTGCTGAAATTCAATATTTAGATTATTTATTATACGCCCTTCAAATTATGAGTGATGATATTGCAACCTTGCAATACAGAACCAAAGGCGGACAAAAAGCACCGTTAATTATCCGTACCCGTGGCCACCGTTTAGAGGGCATATGGCACAGCGGATCACCAATGGGCATGATCATCAATGCAGTGCGTGGTATGTATGTATGCGTGCCTCGTAACATGACCCAGGCAGCTGGCATGTATAATTTATTATTGCAAGCCGATGAGCCTGCTTTGGTAATTGAGTGCTTGAATGGCTACAGATTAAAAGAAAAAATGCCTTCTAACATTGGTGAATTTACAGTGCCTTTAGGTATTCCTGAAGTATTAAACCACGGAAGCGATGTTACCATCGTGGGTTATGGTAGTACATTAAGAGTCATCCAAGACGCCATGAAACGCTTAACAGAAGTAGGTATTAGTTGCGAGTTAATAGATGTTCAAACCCTTTTGCCGTTTGATATTAACCACAGCATTGTTGAATCTTTGAAGAAAACCAACCGCATTGTATTTATAGATGAAGATGTGCCAGGTGGCGCAACTGCATACATGATGCAAAAAGTAATGGAAGAGCAACATGGCTACAAATACTTGGATGCACAACCATTAACCATTAGTGCTAAAGCACACCGCCCAGCTTATGGTACCGATGGTGACTATTTCTCAAAACCAAATGCTGAAGATATTTTCATTGCCATTTACGGCATGATGCATGAGGCGAATCCTACTCAATTTCCTCAATTTCTTTAATCCGTATAATGCGTTGCTTAGTGTATTTATTTCTAACTGAAATATAAGTAGCGCATAATACAACTGCTCCAATAAATAAAATACTGAGCTGTGCAGAGAGTTTTCTTTGTAACGGCAGAATAATAATAATGGTAGATATGATGGCTTGAACACCTGCATAAATAGCAGAAATTTTCAAATGCTTTTCTTTACCAACGTGCACCAATTTTTTGAATAGAAAATCACGGTGTGGTACAAAAATATTTTCCCTTAAAATTAATTTATAGATAACTGTTAGACCAGCATCCATGCCCATCACAGCGAATAATAGAAGGTAGGCATAATTACCAGTTTTAAAAATTAAATTCAACATTAAATAAAAGATAACAAAGGCTAAACCAATGCTTCCAGCATCGCCAGCAAACACTTTGGCCTTTCCTCTGAAATTAAAAAACATGAAAGTAATGACACCACAAATCATGGTATAGATAAAATTCGGATCGGCAAATTCGATGGTGTTGCCTTCCAAATCAACAGAGTGGTTATTAAGCCACCAAAAGCTTAGCAATATCACAAGACTGTTTAGGCCCAACATGCCATTAATACCATCCATAAAGTTAAAGGCATTCAATACACCTATGCCAAAAATTACACAGGCAATAATGATCGGTAATTTTTCTGCCGAAACATAGTCGAATGGCAATTCAATGGCCAATAAGGTTAAGGCAAATACTTGAAAGATTAAACGAACAAAGTGTTTAATAAAGACCAAATCATCGATATAACTAATGGTACAAACCATTAATAAACCAATAATAAAAAACGATTTAAGTGTGAATGGAAAAGCAATGCAATAAATCATTAAGCCAAACAAAACAAATAACCCAAAACCTGTAATGGTTTGTTTGCTGTGAGAACTTCTTCCCACAGGATGGTCGTAAAGTTTAAAATACTTAGCTGCCTTCAGATATAAAATCGAATACAGAATGAAGCAAAACGGGGCAATTAAACTATAAAAATAAGTTGGCATTAATACTATATAAGCTTTACAAAATTAAGCAGA
>CANFUB010000096.1 GCA_947450015.1 Bacteroidota bacterium
AAACGAATTTGAATTGGCCACTTATTCCGACCAAGCAAAATATGTAAAAGTGTATCTACCAACCAATGAATTTATTAGAAGTAATACCAATGAATTTAACCAAACCATTCGTATTCAAGCGCCACAGAAATGGCAATCGGGCAATAAGTTTAAACGGTTTTTTACGCGCTTTAATACCGTTACCTCGTACAAAGCTGATCGCAGACTTACAGATAACCGTTTAACCACTATTATTAATCCTTTTAAGTTAGATGTAGCAGATACTTCATTAATATCTGTGAGTAGTTTAATAAAACAAACTACTTTTTACAACCGTACAAGTGCAAAATTTGGTATAGAACATACCATACAAACCAATCGCTTAAAGTCATTTTTAAACAGTGGTTTTGAATGGCGCAAAATTGATAAGCAAAATATTATTTTACGTTATGGTTTTAACAAACAGATTAATTTGGTAACGGCACTCGAGGGGCAAGCAAAACAAAACACCAATCAGTTTTTTGCCAATCGCAATTACAATTATACTGCTCGGTCTGTTTTTCCTGAATTGTTTTATCAATCCATCAAAGGCTTTCGAATGGGTTTGTTCTACAAATATTTAGAAGCTGCCAATCAAAAAGATTTGGGAGGTGAGTTGGTATTCATTTCAGAAGTAGGTGCAGAGTTTAGGTATTTCGTCATCAACAAAGGTAATATCGATGCCAAAATTACATCGCATAGCATCAATTTTAAAGGCAATGCAAACAGTCCATTGGCCTTCGACTTATTGAATGGTTTGAGCAATGGTCAAAATCTAACTTGGAACATTAGTTTTGGTGGTAAGGCCGCTGGTAATATTCAAATTAATATTAGCTATGAAGGTCGCAAAACCCAAGTCTATAAAACCGTGCACATCGGTCGTGCCGAGGCCAGGTATATTTTTTAAGTGTTAAGAAAACACTCTTAAACTATTGCCAGTTAATGTTGTTTTGTATTCCGTTAAATTGGTGTTTGCGGGTCCTTGTGTTACAACACCAGTGCTGTTAAATTTGGCATTGTGATTTGGACAAACAAAGTTATTACTGCTTGCTACATAGTTGATGTTAGTGCCTTCGTGGGTACATGCGGCAGATACGGCAATAAAAGTACCTGAGTTGGTACGCGCAACGATAACACCATCTTTAATTAAAAAACCACCATTTTTTGATAATGCACCAGTCGAAACATCAAGCGTAAAATCAATATTGGCGGGTGCTGTACTGGTTTTTTTGCAACCACTTAAACTGCCAAAACAAATAGGTGCTAAAACAATGGCGGCACCAACACCTACTTGTGCTAAAAATTCTTTCCTTTTCATAAATGCTATATATAATTTAAATTAAGAGATAAGTTTGGCGATACCAAAGGCGGCAGCGGCAGCTAATAAGCCAATAAGGGTAACTTTAAATGCGCCATAAATGGGTGGTTGTCCGGTAACCTTACTTTTAAAATAGCCAAATACAAAAAGACACATGGTTGTGAGTGCTAGCGAAAGTAATAATCCATCATGCGGATTTTCAGTTAGCATATAGGCAGCCAAAGGTAACAATCCGCCAATAAAGTAGGAGATGCCAATGGTCAAGGCACTTTTACGCGCCCTGCTTGGATGCGGTTCTTCTAATCCCAATTCAAAACGCATCATAAAATTAACCCATTTGGTTTTATCTTTCGACAATTCTTCTGCAATTAAATGTTGAGAGGCTTCGCTCAAACCATATTCTGCAAATACTTCCTTCACTTCATCCATTTCGCGTTCAGGTACTCTTTCAACTTCTTCATACTCGCGTTTTAATTCACTTTGATAATGGTCTAGTTCTGTTCTACCTGCCAGATAACCACCTAAACCCATCGCAATACTGCCGGCTACAATTTCAGCAATACCTGCTGTAATGATGACAGCATTGCTATCTACCGCGCCACTTAAGCCAGCGGCTAAAGCAAAAGGAACGGTTAAGCCATCGCTCATGCCGATGACTGTATCAGTTATGAAATCAGAGCTTTTTAAATGTTTTTCGTGATGTATCATTGCAATTATTCGTCTGCTGTATTTTTTAAAGTCATTAATAAGTTATAGGCACCTTCGGTAACTATTTTTTTTGATGGCGAAATATCGGTAATTATTTCAATCCAACCATTCTCTAAATTACCAATTTCAATTTCTATCATATTAAACTGGCGTTCGCCCAATACTTCAAAAATATATTGTTTGCCCTCAAATCTTACAACTGCAGCTTCGGGTAAGACATTTGCAATGTTATTCTTTATCTCAATCTCGGCATTCATATACATGCCGGGGATGAGGGTTTTATCGTAATTGTCGAAATGACAATGCACCTCGGTACTGCCATTTTGATTTAAATCTTTACTAATTAGAAGTATTTGACAATTGTGCTGAATGTCGGGGTGCACGTTGTTGTATGCGATTAGTTTTTGTCCAATGTATAATTTGTTAATGTCTTTTTCATAAACATTTAAATTAAGGTGAATATCAGAAGGGTCAACCAATTCAAACAAAACTTCGCTTGGGTTAATGTACTTACCAATGTTGGCATTTACTTTTGAGGTAAAACCATTAATAGGAGAGTATATGCTAACACTTTTTGACAGTGTATTTTCATTTAAATGGTCAGGATTAATACCAATGAGTTTTAACTTTTCACTGAGTGATTTAATGGTTATTTTTTGAGTTAAATAGGTAGACTTAGTTTGCTCAAATACTTTATCGCTCGTTGCTTTGTTTTTGTTTAATTCCAATTGTCTTAAATATTCATTCTCGATAGAAGAAAATTGGGCCTTCGCAATTAGTAAATCTTGCTGCAGTTGAATGTATTGCTGATCCTCAATGGTGGCAATTATTTGGCCCTTGGTTACACGCATGCCAGGCAATAGATTGGTTGTTTTTAAATAGCCACCCATTGGTACACTGATTGAAACCATGTTTTGTGGCGGTACATCAATTTTGCCATTTACTTTTAAGGTAGATGAAACTTGTTTTTGCTCTATCTTGCCAATTGCAATGCCTGCATTTTTAAATTGTGCCGCAGTTAAATTAATTTCTGTTGGCGTTTTTTCAACTGATTGAACCTCGGCCGCTTTTTTATTGTTGCATGCACCTAATATTAAAATAAAAATGAAACTGATATTTTTTAAAATATTTTTCGGGGAAATGTTTTGAATTAAATTCATTGTTTTAAGCTGTGTTTATTGTTTGATAATATGTTCTCATTCGTCCATTGAACATGTTGAATAAAATTGGTTTTGCGTTGATTGCAATTCGGGATGTTACACAAATTGCATTGGTGTGGCATACAGCCATCAATATGAACAAAGAATTCAACGCGTTCTTTGAAATGTTTGGTCAGTAAATTCGTTAGGCGATCGAGCAAGTGGTGGGCTTCGTTCACATTAATATAAAAAGGAACAGTTAAATGACAATCGATATGGTAAAAGCCTGCATAGTTTATCACGCGCATGTTATGAACGTCTATCCATTCAACTTCGCGGTGTTGATTTAAAACTTTTATAATATCATCAATAATTGCATTGTCTGTTTCATCCATAATACCTGAAACCGAACGGCGAATTATTTTATAACCCGTAAAAATAATGATGAAGGCAAACACCAAGGCAGCCACACTATCTATCCATTTTTCGCCAGTAATTAATATTAGTAAAATGCCAGCTAATAAACCTAAGGTAGAGTAGGTGTCCGATTTTAAATGACTTCCACTCGCAATCAAAATTGGTGAGTTTTCTTTCTTGCCTTTGTTGACGCATATTTGTCCAACAACGTAATTCACCACTGCAGTGATGGCAATTAAGATGATACCATAATCAAGTTTCTTAATATCATGAGGATGCACAAGGTTATTAATGGCCTCATAAATAATAATCAAACCAGCAATGCTAATCAAAACACCTTCAATAGCCGATGATAAAAATTCTACTTTTCCATGTCCATAAGGGTGTTCCTTGTCTTTGGGTTTTGAAGATAGAATGATGCTGTAAAGCCCAATAAATCCTGCCACTACATTCACAGTACTTTCCATTGCATCTGTTAAAATGGCAACCGAAGAGGTAAGTAGCCAAGCGATTACTTTTATTATAAATAGAAGGACAGAAACACTTACTAGTATTTTCTGCATGCGTATCGTATTCACTTTTTGTTCAGACATTTTATTGTTCTAAATATTTTAAGTTTAAGATTGATTCGTTCAGGTTTTTTACACTGTTAATATAATCGTTCTGAATAGCAATCGCCTGATTGGTTAACAATACAAATTCAATGTAATTGATTTCGCCATTTAATAATTGGGTTTTTGCATTGTTTATAATTGTACTTGCATTTTTAAGCGCAAGTGTTTCATAATAGTCAACCATTTGTGTGTTTTTAATAAATTGTTGTTGTGCCTTAATAAATTCATTTTTTATTTGATTCACGGCATTGTTATAATTTGAATTAGCAATGCTTTCATTGATTTTCGAAGCATTGATATTCGCCTTCTGTGAGCCGTAAAAGAGTGGAATGCCAATGCCAAATTGAAAGGATTGGAATCGCGTAGAAGTCGTGTAAGTTTGTCTATCTGCACCTTCGCCCCTCATGCTCATGTTGCTGTAGGAAACACCTAGGTCGGGCAAAAGTTTAGATTGCTCTAAGGCCGTGTTTTTCTCTGCAATCAGTTTCTGTTGTTTTGCAATTAGAATACTGGGATGTTGTATCAACTGACTTGAATCTGGGTTAACCGTATAATTCAATTTGAAACTTATTTCAGAAGGTACGAAAACAGTTGTAGAGTTTAATAAATATTGAAACTGAAACTGAATAATTTTGATGTCCGCTCTTAATTCGTTCAATTGATTGGCAATTTGTCCCGATTGGGTTTCAGCAGTTATTTTTTCTAAGATATTGCTTTCCCCAACTTTAAAATTCAAATTAGATTTTATTAAAAAGTCAGTGTAGATACTATCCGATCTTAATAATAGTTTTTCTTTTTCAAACAAATAATAAAGTAGATAATAAACATTCGAAACGTCCTTTATCAATTCCTTTTCTTTTAACTTAGCCTGCGTTACACTGCTTTGCCAAGTTGCAGTTAACAATGCTTTTTGTTTGGAATAAACCGTTGGGAAATTAATGCTTTGTGCAATACCAAAACGGGTGTCAGAATACCAGCTGTTTAGTTGCCCATATTCAAAACCTACATTTGTTTGAGGAATATTGGTGCTGGTTTTAATAAGCATTTGCTGATACTCTGCTTTCAGTCTTTCATTTCTTAATAACAAGTTGTTTTTTGTAGCTGAATCAATTGCCGATTTTAATGAAATTGGAACTTGGCCATAAATAATATTTACAGTTGCAAGACTACAAATTAATAGTACGGATTTAAAATGCTGTTTCATCATTTAAATTTGATTTAGATTGACCCATGTTTTCGAATAAGATGTATAAGACTGGAAGTACAAAAAGTGTAAGAAAGGTAGCAATCATAAGACCGCCAATTACCACAGTGGCTAAAGGTCGCTGCACCTCTGCACCAGCGCCATTGCTCAGCGCCATCGGAAGAAAGCCTAAGGATGCTACAAATGCCGTCATTAATACCGGACGTAAACGCAACTGAGTACCTTTTATAACAATGGCTTTTAAGTCGTTTAAGCCGTGTTTTTTTAGTTGGTTAAATTCTGCAATCAGGACAATGCCATTTAATACCGCCACGCCAAATAATGCAATGAAGCCAACACCAGCACTAATACTAAACGGCATATCTCTAAACGCAAGAAATAAAATACCACCAATTGCTGATAGCGGAATGGCAGAATAAATTAATAAGCCATGCTTAACAGAATTGAAGGCAAAATACAGTAAAACAAAAATCATTAAAAGCGAAACAGGTACTGCAATTGCCAGTCTTTTTTTTGCGGCCTCTAAATTTTCGAAAGCGCCACCATAAGTAGGGTAGTAACCAGCTTGAAACTTAATTTTTTTACCTACTTTTTCTTGTAATTCATTAACAATACTTTGTACATCACGTCCTCGAATATTAAAACCAACTATGATTCTGCGTTTGGCATCTTCACGTTGAATTTGATTGGGACCATCTTGTATTTCTACCTTTGCAAATTGTGAAAGTGGTATTTGGTTACCATTAGGTGTTGGGATTAATAAATTTTGTACATCGGCTAACTCATTTCTTTTTTCGCCAGTTAAACGCACTACCAAATCAAACCGCTTTTCGCCTTCGAATATTAAGCCAGTGCTTTGACCAGCAAAGGCAGTATTCAAAATTCTATTGATGTCTGAAATGTTCATGTTGTATTGGGCAATTGTACTGCGGTTATACGTAATATTAATTTGAGGCATACCAGTAACAGGTTCTACATAAACATCTTTTGCCCCTTCCACGGTAGAAATAATCGCACCCATTTGTTCCGCATATGCGGCCAAGGTATCTAAATTCTCACCAAATATTTTACAAACGACATCTTGTTTAGCGCCCGTCATTAATTCATTGAAACGCATTTGAACTGGGTATTGAAATCCGAAGGTAACACCAGGGACAGCTTCTAATGCTTTGCCCATTTTCTCGGCTAATTCATTAAAGGTTTTTGCACTGGTCCACTCTTTTTTGTCCTTCAGTATGATCATTAAATCCATGGCATCTATGGGCATCGGATCTGTTGGTACTTCGCCACTTCCTATTTTTGCCACTATTTTCTTTACTTCAGGAAATTCCTTGATAAGAATAGCTGCTGCTTTTTGTGAAGCATCGATACTCACATTTAAATTACTGCCTGTCAAAACCCTTGTTTCAACTGCAAAATCACCTTCTTCAAGTGCCGGAATAAATTCGCCTCCCAATGTAGTAAATACAAAAATTGATATCACAAATAATCCGATCGTACTTGAGATAACGAGTTTCGGGTAATTTAAAATTTTATTAAGGGTTGCTTTATACGCGTGCTCAACCTTTTCCATCAATTTATCTGATAGGTTTTTCTTGGTTTTTACTTTTTTGCTCAAAAACAAGGCACTCATCATTGGTATATAAGTGAGCGATAAGATAAAGGCACCAATAAGGGCAAATGCAACAGTTTGGGCCATGGGTTTAAACATTTTGCCTTCAATGCCTTGCAAGGTAAAAATAGGAAGGTATACAATTAAAATAATAACCTGTCCAAACACTGCGCTGTTCATCATTTTTGAGGCTGAATAACGTACCTCATCATCCATTTGTTTCTGTTCAATTTTAAGCGCAGATCCAAATTTTTTGGTGTCAGCTAATTGGTGCATTACGGCTTCAACAATAATAACCGCCCCATCTACAATCAAGCCAAAATCAAGTGCCCCCAAACTCATTAAATTGCCACTAACACCAAATAAATTCATCATGATAATGGCAAACAACATGGCAAGCGGAATGACAGAGGCTACCAACAAACCTGCTCTAAAGTTGCCTAAAAAAAGCACCAATATAAAGACAACAATCAGTGCACCTTCCATCAAGTTTTTTTCGACTGTGTTTATGGCATTGTCAACCATTTTAGTGCGGTCCAAGAATGGTTCAATAACAACGCCTTCGGGTAGCGACTTTTGGATTTGCGCAATGCGTTCCTTAACATTTTTTATAACTTCCGAACTGTTGGCGCCTTTTAACATCATCACGACAGCGCCAGCAACTTCACCTTTGTCGTTATAGGTCATAGCCCCATAGCGTGTGGCATGGCCTAGTTTTATTTCTGCAACATCTCTAATAAAAATTGGATTGCCATTGGTGTTATTTTTAATGGCGATATTAGAAATATCATCAATGTTGGTTAATAAACCCTCGGATTTTATGAACAGTATGGTTGGACCTTTTTCAATATAGGCGCCACCTGTGTTTTGGTTATTGCTTTCCAGCGCTTTAAATACATCGGCAATATTGATGTCGAATGATTGTAATTTATTGGGATCAATCTCAATGGTATATTGTTTTAATTTGCCACCAAAACTGCTCACCTCAGCAACGCCTTGCACCCCAATAAGTTGTCTTCTAACAATCCAATCTTGAATGGTTCTTAATTCAGTTTCATTGTATTTGGTTTCAAAGCCTGGTTTCGCTCGCACCACATATTGGTAAATTTCGCCTAGTCCTGTTGTAACTGGACCTAATTCTGGAATACCAATATCCTTGGGAATTAAGGTTTGTATTTTTTGTAGTTTTTCTGTGACTTGTTGACGTGCCCAGTATACATCAGTTTCATCATCGAATACAATGGTTACCAATGAAAGTCCAAATCTCGAAAAGCTTCTAATTTCTTTGATGCCATGAATATTACTATTGGCCTGTTCAATTGGAAACGTAACAAGGCGTTCAATATCTGTAGCCCCATAAGAAGGTGCAACCGTGATTATTTGAACTTGGTTGTTCGTAATATCTGGCACGGCATCTATCGGCAATTTGGTAACTTGATAGATACCATAAACGATTAATCCTACTGTAAAGAGTAGTATTATTAATTTATTTTTTATTGAAAATGCTATTGTTTTTGTAAGCATTAATAATTGTTTTTTTAATTCCTTTGGTAAAGGAAAGGTGAATATAAAATTTAAAGAAAATTGAATTCAATAATTTATAGGTATGCAACAACACTTTAGTGTTGCTGAAAAATGAAAAG
>CANFUB010000097.1 GCA_947450015.1 Bacteroidota bacterium
CGCATTGATCACCCTCTTAGCTATGGTTTGTTCGCCTTCCTTCTTTGGTCATTGTTTCAATAACCCAAAGGATATTCCATTTGCAGCAGGTTATATTATGGCCTTGTATTATTTAATAAAATTAATGCGAGAGTTACCAGACGCCAAACATCAAACCAAAGTAATGTTGGCGATTGCCATCGGCTTTGCCATAAGTATTCGTGCCGGTGGATTGCTATTGATTGGCTATTTGGGCATGTTTATTGGTATTGTTTGGTTATTAAAACGCAACAAAAAACTCGCATTTTTTGAAAGTGTGAAACCGTATTTAATGCCAATGTTGGTTGTTGGTATTGCTGGTTATATCATTGGTATTTTAATGTGGCCATATGCTTTAAGACAGCCATTAACTGGCGCTGTAAAAGCGTTACAAGAGTTTGAGAAATTTGCTTACCTCACTTATTATGAATTATTCGAAGGGGTTCGAATTTTTAACAAGCCTTGGTATTATGAGCCAAAATTAATTATGCTAACAGCACCTTTAGCAGTGATTGGTGGTTTCTTGTTAAGTCTTGTTTTAGGTTGGTTTAGAAAAGATAAATTATTGTTTTGGGGTTTTGTTTTATTGGTGTTTGCAACCCTGTTCCCATCGGCTTATGCTATCTATAAAAAATCATATGTTTACAATGGTTGGAGACATTTTATATTTATTTATCCTTCACTAGTGGCCTTGGCCATGTTAGGCTGGGTAGGCTTGGTGCAACTGATTAAACAAGCTAAAATTCAATTGGTAGTTGTGTTGATTGTAGGTCTTACATTTTTAAAACCGGGAATTTGGAGCATTGTGAACCATCCCTACCAATATTTGTATTTCAACGAAATTGCTGGAGGCGTAAAAGGTGCCAATGGTGTTTATGAATTGGATTATTGGAACCAATCGCCACGTGCTGCTTTTGATTGGTTAGTGAAAAACAAGCCAGAAATTTTAAAGGGCGATATGCGAGTGAGTAGCAATAATATTCAAGAAGCTTTAAAAACTTTTGTACCCGAAGGAAAGGATGTCATGTACAAATGGACCAGAGAATACGAATGGGCCAATGATGATTGGAAGTATGCCATATGGACCACACGTACCTTGTCTCAAAATCAAATATTAGGCGGGTATTGGCCACCCAAAGGGACTATCCATGAAATTAAGGTGGATGGTGTTACCATTGCTGCTGTGGTAAAATCTGAAAATAACTACAGTTATTTAGGTAAGCAGTACCTTAACATGAAAAAGGGTGATAGTGCCTTGTATTTTTATGAAAAGGCCATTCAATACAATCCAAAAGAGGAAGAGTATGCAAGAGGTGCGGGTAATGCTTGTTACGAATTGCTGAAAACTGATACCATTAATCCGATGGCTTATTTTGATAAAGCCATTGCGTATTATACCAAAGCTATTGAGTTGAGAGATGGTAACTACGAAGCTTATGGTTCATTAGGTGAAATGTATTATGGAAAAGCAACTGTATTGCCGAGTATGATTGATACCGCCACCATTAGCTTGGCTAAAAAGCAGTTTGAGAAAGCCTTGTATTACAAAGAGAATTACAGCGGGATTTATTATTATTTGGCCGAAACCAACGCCCTTAGCAATGACTTCGAAAGTGCCGCATTCAATTATTATAAATTTTTCGAATTCGGTCAGGATAACCAACAAATTTATAACCGATTTGCAACGATTTTGAAACAGGCAGGCTATGTTGGTGACGAAGGAGAGCCTTATTATTTCATGCACATGAAGGCACTTGAGGCAGGTGATAAATCAAAGGCCGATAATTATTTACAATATCATAACCAAGTAATGGGACAATAATTTTTACCTGAACAACAGAATTGGTAAAACATATCGTCTAATAATAAACAAGGTTTGAAAAAAATAATATTATATAGTCTCTTTTCTTTCATTTTGAATCTACATGCATCGCACATTGTAGGCGGGGAGATTATGTATAAATATGTGAGTAAAACAGGTTCTAATATTAAATACAATGTAACCTTGCTCGTTTACATTGATTGTGACAATGGAAGTTCACAAGCCATTACCCAAGACGAAAAAGGGTCGGTTAATATTTTTTCATACAATCCTACGAATGCCTCATATAGCAATTATAGTAGTGCTGCATTGCTAGGTACTCGCACGGGTCCAGTTATTATTTCTGATTTGAATTACAATTGCATTGTCAATAAACCCAAAATTTGTGTCAGTCAGTATACCTACAATTTTGATATTACCTTGCCTGCTAACACTGGTGGATACGCGCTTTCTTTTGAGAGATGTTGTAGAAATAATACCATCAATAATTTAATCAAGCCAGAAACTACTGGTGCTACCTTTTGGACCAAGATACCTGGGGCACTCTCAACAGCTGTGAATAGTAGTCCTGTATTTAAATCGCTGCCGCCTAATTTTTTATGTGCGAATGCACCGCTTAATTTCGACCACAGTGCCATCGATGCGGATGGTGATTCATTGGTGTATGAGTTGTACTATCCATACAATTCGCCAAATAACAATGGCTTTGCCAAAACAAATCCGAACAATTATACCAATGTGAACTGGGCTTCTGGTTACTCAATGTACATGCAAATGGATGGGTCGCCAACATTGTCTATTAATCGCAAAACAGGTAAGTTAACAGCAACCCCAACAAGGGTTGGACAGTTTGTGGTTGGTATTAAAGTTTTAGAATATAGAAATGGTGTCTTGATTGGAGAAACAAAGCGCGATTTTCAATTCAACGTTAACAATTGTGTCTTCGATGTGGTATCCTCATTCGGTGTGCCTTATTATAATTGTACCGAGAATGATGTAGTGTTTCAAAATAGGAGTCAAGGTAGCACGCGCTTTTTATGGAATTTTGGTGATGATAGTACCAGCGCAGATACCTCGAATTTAAAAAGTCCAACCTATACCTATAAACGCGATGGTTATTACACAGTAAAGTTGGTAGCTGCTTCGCCATTTTGCGCAGATACTTCTGAATTTGATATCTATGTAAAACGAAATTTTAAAATCAACATTGGAAGAGATACCCTTATCTGTGGTCCTTTTAACATGTTGTTGAATGCGAATCTGTCGAATAAAACCTACGATTGGAACACAGGCGCCAAAACCGTTTTTATCAATGTCAATAAAGGCGGAACTTATAATGTTTCTGTAACCGATGCACCGTGTGTAGCGCGCGATACAATTACAATAATAAATGATTTAAGCACCTTTACTTTGGGGGCCGATTCGATTATTTGTAAGGATAGTTTTGCGCGTTTTAATTATACCATTCCCAATAATTACAAAACCTATAGTTGGAACGATGGTACCAATAAAAATAGTGTAGACATTCCAAAGCTCAGCAAGTATTGGGTTGAGGTTAGCAATAAAAATGATTGTATCTACCGCGATACCATTGAATTTATTTTGTATCCGCCACCTAAAATTTTGTTGCATGATACTTTGTTTTGCAGAAATACTTCGGTGTTTTTAGACGGGGTCAATTATAATTTTATAACCGCCAAAGAAACCAACTATTTGTGGAGCAATGGCAAGATATCGCCAAATATTACGGTGAGTGTGCCAGGCTTGTATACCGTAAAAGTGAGAAATAAATATTGCACTGTTTTTGATTCTGCGCAATTAGATTACATCGTAACTGGATTGGATTTAGGTCTTGATACCTTTTATTGTGGTCCCGTAAAAAGGTTATTAGTGCCCAATCAAAATTATATTAATTATTTGTGGCACGATTACGCTGAAACATCTACTTATTTTGCTACTACCCCAGGTCTCAAAAAAGTAACCATTACATCAAAAGAGGGTTGTATTGAATCAGATTCAGTAATGTTAACGCAGTATCCCGATGCTGATGGCGGACTTGGAAATGATACCACCATTTGTTTGTCCACTAAATTGTTGTTAGAAGCGGCACCCAATATGACGTCCTATACTTGGAATACGGGCGAATACAGCCGTTCAATTGCAATAAAAGATGCAGGTGTTTATACTGTTACGGTAACGAATAAGAACAATTGTATCGTTACAGATACGATTCGAATACAAGAGAATGGTGATGCCATGCCTACAGAAATGTACATGCCCGATGCTTTTTCTCCAAATGGTGATGGAACAAATGATGTGTTCCCAGGTAACCAATACAAAGATCCCGGTACCGATTATCTATTGCGCATTTATAACCGCTGGGGTGAAACCATTTTTGAGAGTAATAAACCGGCCTACCAATGGAATGGTACCTTCGACAATAAACAAGCCCCTCAAGATGTCTATATGTTTTATGTTAAATACATGGGTTGCGATGAAAACGCCCATTGGGTAAGAGGTACTTTCACTTTATTGCGATAAGCTATAGCCCTAATTATTTGGTTTATATTGGATTGTTCCGAAATAATCTATATTTGTATTAAGACAGAAAAAGGTCTGTGGCTGAAAACAATTCGGGAACAGTATTTGTATTGTTTTAAATTAAATACAAAAAGTTGGGTTAATTGTGCAACATTTTTAACCTTTCTTGCGTCTAATTAATAAATGCATTGAAAAGGATTTTTGCCTTCATATTGTGCTTACTCGCTTTAAAAGCAAATGCAACACATATCGTTGGGGGAGAAATTATGTACAAGTATGTCAGTAAATCCAGTGGATTTATAACCTATGACATTTCAATGTACCTCTACATTGATTGTATTAATGGCTCATCTCAAGCCATTGAATCTGATGTGAAAGGCTATATCAATGCTTTTAGTTACAATGCCTCAAATGCTAGCTACTCACTTTACAAATCACAACAACTAACGTTTGCCCGGACAGGACCAATTACGGTATCGGATGTGAATTACAGTTGTATTAAGAACAAGCCAAATGCCTGTGTCGATAAATATACCTACAAAATTACCATGTCGCTACCTGCGAATAATGATGGGTATGTATTGGCATTTGAAAGATGTTGCAGAAACAATTCTATAAAGAACATTATGTATCCGGAGGCAACAGGTGCTACCTATTGGACCCATATACCAGGCGCCAATAAAATTGCTGTAGACAATAGCCCTGTATTTAAATCTCTGCCGCCCAATTTTTTATGTACCAACGCCCCTTTGAATTTCGATCACAGTGCTACCGATATCGATGGTGATTCATTGGCTTACGAACTTTACACACCTTATATTGGCGCTACAAGTAATGCATCGCTACCAACACCTTCTGAAGCTACCAACCCTTCTAATTTCAGCCAGGTGCAATGGGTGCAGAATGGATCGGTAACTTATAGTTTATACAATCAAATTGATGGGGCGCCAACCCTGTCAATTAATCGAAGAACCGGTAAATTAACGCTTACCCCATCGGCCGACGGACAGTACGTGGTAGGTATAAAAGTTTTAGAATTTCGAAAGGGAAAGTTAATAGGTGAAACCAAACGCGATTTTCAATTCAACGTCAGTCAATGCGTGTTCGAAGTGGTTTCTTCATTCGGAATTCCCTATTACAATTGCCAAGGCGATTTATTGAGTTTTCAAAATCGCAGTCAAGGGGCCAATAATTATCACTGGGATTTTGGGGTCGATACCACTAAAAATGACACCTCTATTTTAAAGAATGCCAACTATACGTATAATTCACCGGGTACTTACAATATTACATTAATTGCCAAAGGCACCATCTGTTCAGATACTTCTGAGTTTGAGGTAATGGTTAAACCAAAGTTTAATACAAAGCTGGCCAATGATACTTTAATTTGCGGCCCATTTACAAAAACACTGGTAACCAACACCCCTGGTAAATCTTATTTATGGAGCACAGGCGAAAAAACACCGTCAATTGTTGTAAAAGCTGGCGGTAAATATACGGTTGCGGTAAGTGATGCACCCTGTACAGCGCGCGATACCATTACCATTATCAATGATTTAAGCCGATTGGATTTAGGGCCTGATTCTGTAATTTGCCGTGACAGTTTTGTGCAATTCACTTTTCCAGGGAAGGCTGGATATAAGTCGTATTTATGGAATGATAATACAACAAAGGACAGCGTCTTTATTTCAAAACTCGGTACCTATTGGGTTAATGTCGTCAACAAAAACAATTGTCCATCAACAGATACCATCACGTTTGTGCTTTATCCACCACCACGTGTCAACTTAAACGATACTTTATTTTGCAAAGGCACAACAGTTGTATTAGATGGCGTTAACTACAGTGTTAAAACAAAATTGGAAACCAGCTACTTGTGGAGCAATAGTCAAACAACCCCTCAAATTGTTACTGGTATTCCAGGGCTATACATTGTAAAGGTTAGAAATAGGCTTTGCACCATTTATGATACCGCTACAATTACACACATAGAAACGGGCTTAGATTTAGGGAATGACACCTTTTATTGCGGTCCTGTTGTAAGGTGGTTAAGGCCAAAGAAAGATTATGTAAAATATGTATGGCATGATTTTGCAGAAACAATAGACTATTACGCGACAACGCCAGGGAAAAAGAAATTAACGATTACTACCAAAGAAGGATGCGTTGAATCAGATTCTGTTAATCTAATTCAATATCCCAATGTAGATGCGGGCTTGGGCAACGATACCACCATTTGTTTATCTTCCCGATTAGAGTTGAAAGCCAGTGATAGCATGGTGAACTATTTATGGAATACGGGCGCCACGGCTCAATCTATTTTTATTAAAGACAGCGGTGTTTATTTTGTGACCGTTAAAAATAAAAATGGCTGTATTGTTTCAGATTCAATACGCATAAAGGAAGATGGCAATGCAGTACCATCAGAAATGTACATGCCGAATGCATTTACGCCCAATGATGACGGTTTAAATGAATTTTATCCAGGAAATAAATACAAAGATCCAGGTGCTAGTTATCTGTTAAGAATTTATAACCGCTGGGGCGAGAAAATATTTGAAAGTGATTTACCAGCCATTCAGTGGAATGGAACTTATAAAGACAACATGGTACCCCAAGATGTTTACGTTTTCTATGTCAAATATTTGGCTTGCGATGAAAAGGAGCATTGGGTGCGTGGTACTTTTACCCTTTTGCGTTAATCGAATTTATTATTCTTAATGGCGTCTGCAAGAGCAAAATTTTAACTAATTTTGCAGCCAATAATTACGTTCGTTAAGCTTTAATGGAATTACAAACAATCAAAAACAGATTCGAAATTGTAGGCAATTCGCCTGCCTTAAACCATGCCTTGGAAACGGCAATTAAGGTAGCACCTACCGATATGAGTGTTTTGATTACTGGAGAGAGTGGAGTAGGTAAGGAGTCGTTTTCTAAAATTATTCATGCCTTAAGTGGCAGAAAACACGGCAATTTTATAGCTGTAAACTGTGGTGCAATACCAGAAGGTACCATCGACTCAGAATTATTTGGACATGAAAAGGGTTCGTTTACTGGCGCAACAGACGCCCGTAAAGGCTACTTTGAAGCAGTAAATGGAGGTACCATTTTCTTAGATGAAGTTGGCGAATTACCATTAGGGACCCAAGCTAGATTGCTGAGAATTCTTGAAAATGGTGAGTTTATAAAAGTAGGAAGCAGCAAGGTTCTTAAAACAGATGTTAGAATTATTGCAGCTACGAATCGCGATTTATTAGAGCGCGCACAACAAGGCAAATTTAGAGAAGATTTATATTACCGTTTGGCAACAGTGCCAATTCGCGTGCCCCGCTTAACTGAGCGCAAAGAGGATATCAATATTTTATTTAGAAAATTTGCAACACTCTTTTCTGAGAAGAACCATTCGCCTTTGGTGCAATTAGATAGCGAAGCACAGCAACTTTTAGCAACCTATAGTTGGCCAGGGAATATCCGTCAACTTAAAAATATAACAGAACAGATTTGTGTTTTAGAGGCCGATAGCAATCCTGTTTCAGCAGGTATTTTACAACAGTATATTCCGCAACCGGTTAACCAACTGCCATTGGCAATGGGCGGCTTAGGTAGCGAAGGTTTGAGTGGACAAGGTTTTAGTGAACGCGATATTTTTTATAAATTCTTAATCGACATGAAAAAAGATGTCAGCGATTTGAAAAGAATTGTAATGGGGTTAATAGAAAATACAGGCAACAGAGAAGAATTTATTAATAATAATAAAGACGAGATTAGTCACGTATTGTATAAGAACGAAGCCAACTTCGCGCCTATTTCAGAGCAACCCATTATTATACCGCAAGTAAGCATGCCAGCTTCACCAAAGTCATCGTTTATAGATGTACAACATGTGCACGAGGTCAATAATCTAACCATTGCAGAGCAAGAATTAGACATGATAAAAAGGGCCTTGCAACGCAACAATGGTAAACGCAACAAGGCGGCTAAAGATCTTGGGATTTCGGAACGAACTTTGTACCGTAAAATAAAACATTTTGAATTGGAATGAGGGTAGTATTGAAATATATGGTTTATTTGATGGTGCTGTCAACAATGGTTGGCTGTAAATCTTGTGGGTATAGTTTGTCTGGTATCAATATTCCGCCCGATGTAAAAAGCATTAGTGTTCAATTTTTTCCAAACAAAGCATCACTTATCAATCCTGTTCTAAGTCAGAAGTTCACCGAGCAATTAAAGGACAAGTTTTTAAGAGAAACATCTTTAACACTTATCAATAGTAATGGCGACTTTAGA
>CANFUB010000098.1 GCA_947450015.1 Bacteroidota bacterium
GGGCGTGCTATGAAAGTATCTCCTAAGCTATTAACTATTATTTCGGCTTGGAGATGAAGCATTTTTAAATCTTTACTTGCCTCAATAACATTGATATTATTAAAGGTTAATTGCCTAGTTCCATCTTCTGTTACAAAAATTCCGCCAATGCCAACAGTATCTGTTTTAAAATGGTCAAAATTCTGCTCTTCTACTCTTTCTAAGCCACTTTCAAAGGTAATATGTGTGAAGATATCTCTTGTTAAAAAATGGCGAGTATCTGGGTTATTAACCAAACCCATTTTAGGGTTGTTCTGTGAATTAGGTTGCAAAACAAATGAATCTTTAAGCGCTCCCTTTTCATCAAAAAACTTATAAGACACTTCAAAATATTTATTGGGCGCTATCTCTTTAGATTTTTGATAGGTTGCTTCTAAAGTATTGTTGGCTAATCGCACTGGGCGACCTTTGGCCAATAAGATATTCTCTTTATTATTTTTGATAGAAACTGGATCAACTTTACCATCTTCTGTTTTTTCAGCAAAAAAACCTTGACCACGGCTATTATCGCTTAGAACTTTTTTATTTACTGAGGAAACTAAAATACCAACCATCATTAAGCCGAAACCTGCATGCGCTATACTTGCACCTGCCAGTTTTATTTTACCCTTAAGTACAACTCGGATATAATGAGTGTTTGCTACAATTGCGAAAATTCCACCAATTAATAGAAGCAAATATTTAATGTCCCAAAGTTTAAATAAATACAATGCACCTACCGAAAGCATAACTGAGATTAATAAAGCGGTCAATACAGGTTCCCAAAATTTCTTTGCGTCTGAATTTTTGTATTTAAAAAATTGTCCAATACCTGTTAAAAAAACTACCATTACCGCAAATGGCATTTGCCATAAATTATAGTAATCCTCGCCTCTAGGTGCTCGCGAAGTGTTGAATAACTTATTAAATACAGGAATACTAGTCTGAGTAATAATATGCAGACCTGAAAGCAATAAAACCATGCTGCCTATTAACATCCATAATTCACGGCTATAGGCTTTATCATTTTCCAACCCTGATGCATATAAATTAAATAGATTATTAATAAACCAAATGGTGCTAACAAGTAAAATAATAGAACCAATGATACTTACCGTAACCATCGATGTATTAAATGGCCAAAATACCAATAACATTAATGTGATAAATAAAATTCCGAAAAACAAGGCCGCTTGCTTGCGTTTTTTAAAGCTTAGTGCAAATGTGAGGGCTATAAACAAGAAGAGAAACAATAACAACTGTCCTGACAAGCCCAAATCAGTAAATGAATGCACACTTGCATTGCCTAAAACGCCACTACGTGTTAGGAATGTGGCATACAACACCATAAAGAAAGAAAAGATTGTAAGCACCATTGTAAGTACAGGATACTTTCCAGTGGCTTTATTGATAAGTAATAAATGAAGTGCTGTAATAATCAATAACCAAGGCATAAGCGATGCATTTTCTACAGGATCCCATGCCCAATAGCCTCCAAAAGTTAAACTTTCATATGCCCAATAGCCTCCCATAATGATACCTGTTCCCAAAACTAAAACTGCAACTAAAGCCCATGGCAAAGCAGGGAGGGTCCATTCCTTAATTCTTTTTGTCCATAGCCCTGCAAATGCATATGCAAATGGAACTATTGTAGCAGCAAATCCTAGAAATAAGGTTGGTGGATGAATTACCATCCAATAATTTTGTAGAAGGGGATTTAAGCCATTGCCATCCTTATATAATTGAAGGTAATTAGCCCGGCCTATTTTCTCTAACAATGGGATAAGAAGTGCTTCTGGACTATGTTCTCTTAAAAGTATAAATGGGCTGCTTCCAATTTTAACATCCCCTACATGAATACCCATTAACATAGAACCTAAAACAACTTGGGCTAATGCAACAATTGCTAAAACGGGCGCCTCCCATGTCTTTGCACTTTTCATGAGAATTAAGCCCAATACCACATGCCAAAACATCCAAAGTAAAAAACTTCCCTCTTGGCCTTCCCAAAAACAGCTAATCATATAATAGATTGGCAAGTCGTTAGAAGAGTGTTTATAGGCATAATGATACTCGTAATAGTGGTTTTGAATTATTGAAAAAAGTGTGATGAATACAGCAAACACTGCTATACTTTGTACAATAAAAAATAAACGACCAAAATTCAGTAGATCCTTGTACTTGGCATTTGTTGAAACGGCATAGGCAATGGCTGAAAATAATGCGGAAAATACAGCAATTACAACAGCAATTTGACCAAAATTTCCAATGGCTAAATGCTCATTTTTAAATAAAATAGTTTCCAATTTTGATTATTTTTTTTCGTATTTGCTAGGGCACTTTTTTAGAATATCTCGCGCTTCGAAATAGCCATTTCTACTATAGCCAATCAATACAACCTTATCGGTTCGCTCCATGTCCTGTGGCTTTGCATTGTAATAAATCACCTTTCTTTCATTTCCGGTGGTATCACTCGCGTAAAATTCATAATAATTTGGATCCTGTTGTGGATTATAAACTTCACCCTTCGTTTTATTTAAGGTTGTAACTACATGTAGTTGTAAATTGGGTCTATCTTTTGCTATTTCATCAGCCTCGGCAAAACAAACATATTTACTAGTATCGCCATAAAAACTAATACCAATGGCCAAGGAGATTGATATCACAACTAGTATGATTAGATAAATTGGTTTAAACCCTTTGGTCTTTTTAAATCCAGTTGGGTTTACGTCAATGTTGTTGTTTTCTTGGTTCATTTTGAAGCTTTCTCAAGTTTTGTAATTTTAGCATCTAATCTTATTAAATAAATGGTAATAAGTGTAAATATGATGGTGAGAATGCCAACCACGACATATATTTTACCAGATGTTCTAAAAAGCGATTCTGTTACTTGTGGTGCAATATCAGATATTACTGTATTAAGCAAAAAGTTCTTCATTTTCTTTACGTTGTTTTAAAATTTCATATCTAGCTCTAATCTCTGCAATCCAAACAAAAAACAAGGTCCATCCAATAATTGCTGGATAAAACACCATTTCCATGTTGTTGGTTTTATTATAGGTTTTAAAATTCACAGACTCTCCACTACCAGGGTGAATACTAAATTTTGCCAATTTTGGCATTACAAAAATGAGTGCAATAAAAAGTGGAAATATAAAAATATTATACACTGAGGCTAAGCGAGCCTTTTTCTCACCATCGTCAACAGATTTTTGAATTAGCCAATACCCTGCATACATGGTCATACCAACTGCAACACCATTTAGTTTAGGATCGTTGGTCCAAGGAGAACCCCAAGTATTATAGCCCCAAAACATACCTGTAAATAAACCACAAAGGCCCATTAAAATACCTGTAAAAGTTAAAGCCCTAGCAATTATTTCATGTTTAGGATTTTGGTTTTGAAGATAAAGAATACTGTAAATCCAAGCGGCCATTAAAATAATCATCATACCAAACCACATTGGTACATGGTAAAATAGATTTCTAATGGTTTCATCCAACATACCAACATCTGTAGGTAGGGGGATTAAAAGGCCATAAATAAGGGTATAGCCTAACAAGAGTACTGCTAAAATTTTATACCATTTATAAGGGATTTTTGCCATGTTATTTGTGATGCAAAAATAGGCATAATACCTATTATTTTACAATATATTTAACTTGATTCAATTATGCGGTTTGAGGCCAATTAAATATTATTCCTTCCAAATAAACTTTACAAGTAAAACCCCAAGCACAACTATCAGAACATTCATAATTAATAGAATAATTACTTCTGGCAAAGAGGTCATAAAACCTAGTCCATCTGTAGCCTTTTTACTCGCTTTCACACCAATCAGCAAAAGAGGCACCACCAATGGAAATGTTAAAACGGGAAGTAGCATGCCAGGATGATTCGTTTTAGCAGCAATACTACTGCTGATTGTAAATACAGATGAAATTCCACCACCCGTTACAATGGCAATCAATAGGAATGATAGGGTATCGTCAACCATCACGCCATGTATGATGGTGAAGATTAACATAGAAAAAACCGTGAATACCAGCATTAAAAGGGCATTGGTTAACAGTTTAGCAACTAAAAATTGGATTGGTGAAAGCAATTGATGCCAATACAAAAAATGACCTTTGTTTAAATTTATAAAGGATTTACTAATGCCTTGAATTGTAGTAAAAATGACAATCAACCAAAACAGTGAACTATACAAGGCTTTATCGAGGCCTGGCAAACTCAAATAGGTTATCAAAACCGCAATAAAAATATGAATGAACACGCTGCTTAGTGCATATTTATTTTTCCATTCTGACTTTAGAAAAAATTTAACGGTATTAGGTATTGATGACAAGTTTAAAAAAATGTATTTTCGCACAAAAATAATACAAACCAAGTTATGCATAGCAAAATAGAGCATTTAAGCACTTCTGAAAAACAATTAATACATGATGCACCATTATTGGTAACAGCCCTAATCGCAGGTGCTGATGGCGATTTTCAGGATGCTGAAATTAAAAAAGCTGTTAAAATAATTCACATCAAAACCTATTCTGAAGGCAAAGATGTGAGAGGTGTTTATAAAGATTTAGATGGCCATAGTGAAGAAATGATTGATGAATTGATCCATTCTTTACCAAGTGGTGCATATGAAAGAACACAGATATTAAAAGAAAAATTAAGTGGGTTGAATTCCATTTTTCATAAAATTGATGCTGTATTTGCCTCTGAATTGCACAAAAGTTTACGTGAACTTGCATTTTACGTGAGCCGTGCGCATGATGGCGAAATTGGCATTGGTTATCACAACGAGCAAGAGAAACACCTAGTTCATCTTGACTTTATTCACGAGCCTAAATAAATAATTTCCTAAAATAGATATCCCTTTTATTGATTTAGGAGGGATTTTTTTCGTATACCATTTAACAGAATAGCCCCTATGATAAAAAACACCATTAGGGATAGTACTGAATAGCGCATACTGTTTTCACCAGTTGTTACATGGATAGCAAATTCTATAAAACCAAAGCTAAAAGTACCTAATACAATTGCAACTTTTTCTGTGAACTCATAGAAGCTGAAATAAGAAGCAGTGTCATGGGTTTGAGAAGGTATTAACTTGGCGTATGTGCTTCTAGACAAACTTTGAATGCCACCCATAATTGAACCTACAACCGCAGCTAAAGCATAAAATGAATTGACAGAATTAACATAATACGCGCCAACACAAACACCAATCCATATTAAAACTGAAATTAAAAGTGCGTTAATATTTCCTAATTTTTGAGATAGTTTAGAGAAAATGACGGCACCCAAAACAGCTATTAACTGTATAATTAATATTGTGATAATGAGATTTTCTGCTGGCAATTTTAGTTCCTTATCACCAAAAATAGCCGCGACATACATAACAGTTTGCACCCCCATACTATAAAAGAAAAATGCCCCCAAATATCTTTTGATTGCATCATTCTTTTTGATTTCACTATATACCTTTCTAAGTTCTTTGTAGCCCTTTGTAAGCGTAATGGTTTGATTTTTAACCTCACTTTTTGGTAAGTATTTAAAAGGTATCAATGAAAATAAAAACCACCAAATACCAACGGTCATAAATGCTAATCTACTTGCAGGACCTGAAAAGAAGTTCTTTGCGGCATTGAGTGAGTCGGCCTCGTTCATACCGTTCATCAAATATTCATTTGCCTTACCCTCAACATCATAAATCAAGCCTGGAAATAAGATAAGTGCTAAATTAAAAACAAGTAAAATGACGCCCCCAATATAACCGAGCGAAAAGCCCTTCGCACTTAATCTGTCGTAGTTGTCCTCTGTTGCAATTTCAGGTAAATAAGCGTTATAAAACACCAAACTTCCTGCAAAACCTATGGTTCCAAAGATAAATGTTACTATTCCAATCCACACATGCTGACTATCAAAAAAACGCATGCCGAAACAACTTAAACAACCAAGTACTACAAAACCTTTCATAAAGGATTTTTTATTACCTGCAATATCTGCAATTCCACTTAAGATTGGATTGACGAGTGCTATTACCAAAAATGCGATACTCAAGCAATAGGTATAGAGAACAGTATTACTTAGGTGCATGCCAAATATATCAACACCAGCTTTTGTTTGACTGTTCCAATAAATTGGAAATATTGCAGAAGTGATTGTCAGTGGATATACACTATTGGCCCAATCATACATACACCATGCATTGGTAATTTTTTTATTGTTTTTTTTTCTTATTTGCTTGTCTTGACTTAACTCCATATCAAAATTGAATAGTTACACAAGAATAATAGATTTTAGTGAAAGAAAGTTAAGGCCCTATAAAAAACAAAAGCCAACCTTTACGGCTGGCCCTTGGCTTTATTGAATCAAGTTTTAGTTTTATCTTAAGATGCTAGCTCTGAGTGTTCTAGAGCTATTGCCATATTTGAATGTTATTTGGTAGAAACCATTTGCCAAATCATTTCCAAGTGAGAATGGAATGGTGTTATCACCCTTTCTTGCAAAAGCTTGAACCGTCTGTACAGTTTTTCCATACATATCTGTAATAATGAAATCAGTTTGTAAATCCTTTGTTGAGAAAAAATTCACTGAAAATGAGCCATTGCTGGGGTTAGGAAAAATATTAAAGGTAGAATTAATGTTTTTTGTAATTGTTATAACATCACTTAAGATGGTAATATTGCCATTCTTATCCATAGTCGATAATCGATAGTACGCATGTTCGTTCTGATTGGCATAATGAGTACTGACATAAACATTGTCATTGTTTGGATCATAGGTCATTTCATCAACAATGGCAAAAACATCGCCATTTGTACTGTATTCCAATAAATACTTTTCGATATTCTCTTCCTCTGCTACCTCCCACTTTATGGAATTAAATCCTATGTCCTCTTCGGCCTCGAATGAAATTAATTTCACTGGCAAAGCAACAGCATCTACGATAGTAAATTGTGATGTTGACATGGTAGTTGAACATCTAGCACTTTGACCAGAAATACCTGTAACCAAATCTAAGGCAGCGTTACCATTTCCTCCATTGGCAGCACTTGTTACAGTGTAAATAATAGTTTCATTGGTTTCATAAACACCTTCGTTAATGACATAAAAAGGAATTTTTATTAACCCTAATGTTGAACCGGATGCTTGATTTGGGTTATAATCACCTGCAGGAAGTGTTAGTGTGATTGTTCCACCAGCATTCACTGATTTTGTGCCTCTATTTGGAGTTCCAATTGAATAATCAGTACCATACACAGCAGTACCAGACTTTGTAAGTGTGACAGTTGCTGCTCCATTCAAAGTTCCATTTAAATATAAGTACAAATAATTACTATCGGTTTCATAGACTGTAGAAAACGAAAAGGCTTTTATATCTACAAGTGGTTTTAATGTTATGGTTACGTCATCTATAAGGTTACCCAAGCTACCTCCAGAAATTGCTCTGAAACCGTATTTTCTCATACCTGTGGTCCCATTATTTGTCAAATTACCTGTATAGTTAGACCAAGAGCCTGTTGCAGTGTGTGTAGAGGCAGTGGCAATGTTGGAGTTAGTTAGTGTTTTAAGTTCGGCTGCCATTTGTTCGCCTGTTCCTGAATTGGCCCTTCTCAAATGCCAAACAGAAAATGGAACAACTTCATTGGCAACTACACATATTTCTTGATAAAGAAATGTTGCGGCACTTGCATTAATCTCTGCAAATTGACTACCTGAATGTGAATTTCGACTATTAAATCCACTTCCCCATAATTCAATTAAATAGGGTTGGTTGCTTCCTGTTGACCCACAATTGACTGTTGGTGCTGGAATACTATCCAGGGTCTTCCAACCAGGTACGTTCGATTGAGGATAAAAGCTGTAACTCGCAACACCACATCCCATAAGGGGTGATTCAAAGCCAGAATTAACAATAATTCTAGTGGGAATTTGTGCTTTAATAAAGGTAACTCCATTGCAACTGCACAGCAATAGAATGACCCTTAAGAAGGGTTTTAGTTTCATAGTTTTGTATGTTTTTTGAGTTATTAAAAAATCCTAGTTTTAGGGGACTTTGAAACAACTTTTATATCCGTAATAATTTGAGTATTAATGCTTAATGGGTATTTATACTCAGTTTTATTAATAGATATACTCAAAGCTAGTAAAAAATAATTAGGTGTCAAATAAATCATCATTTAATTTGCCATCTTTATTATATAATATTGATTTACATACAATTAAATTCAATAAATGAACAATTAAAAATATGTAACTTTATTAGAATTAGTAATATTTTTATCAAAATAGTATTTTTTACTACTCGTGATTTTTTACTTTATAACTTTTAGATAAACTAGCATCAAAAATGAGGTGATTTATGTTTTTACAATCATTCTTTTCAAAAACACCCTTGAAGTCAGCTTTTTGTACCCAGAGCCCCGACTTGTCGGGGCACAGCCGTGAAGCCACCCCGATACAATTGGGGCGTGTCTACCAATTACCGGCCAATAATTCTAGAATATATTTTCGGCTTTTCATACTTTTAATGCGTCTCTCCTCACGGATGGCTTCTAATTCACTTGGAAAGGATTTCTTTCCTTTAAAAATATA
>CANFUB010000099.1 GCA_947450015.1 Bacteroidota bacterium
ATTGAATCTATTTACATTTTTCATAAGAGGCGGGTATATTAAAAGGAAAAGTGACCATTGAATTGAAATCTGGATTTTCGAAATCCATGGTAATAATTATTTTATTTGCACCATTATAGGCAGTTATTTCGTTTTTGAGCGGAAAGTTGTGTTCATTCACATTGGCAAAATTAAAATACTTAACCCTGGCATAATGTGGAGCCGTATTATCATCTATAGAAGTTGAATCGATGGTATAGAATTCTTTCTTGTAAGTATGGTTAATGGATACCTTTGGTTGACGAAGTTTAATAATAATATTATTGTCATTGTTAGTGATGGTCTCATACAATGCCAATGCATAAATGGGTTCTGCAATAATTAAATTTTGCAATTGGTTGACGGATAATGGGGCACCAAGTAAATCTTCAATATAGGCTTTATTGAAAACCGTGTAACATTTATGTATATGATCTAACAATACCATAGAGTCTTTATTAATGAGGATGCGTGCACCAGTAATGCCAAAAAGGTTAACAGAAATCCAAATCAAAGAATCTTTATACATGCGAATGTTTGAGCCAACGCCTTGCGAAGTGCCATTGCTTGAATAATTAAGGTCGGCCTTTGCAGAGAAATAGGTCCATGGTTTTAAAGTTGGAGCAATTAAATTTTCAGCAATGTTTACTTTAATATTGACAATGGAGTCTTTTGGTTTATTAACTGCAACAGGTGCACTGAAGTGTTTTCGGTTTTTACAAGACAATAAAACCACAACTAGCAGTAACGGGAGATATTTTAAAAAACTATTCATACAAGGATTTATCACGTATTTTTTTATCCATTAATTCTATTTTATAACCTAGGTCTTTAGCCTTTTGCCAATTCTCAATTGCTTTTTCAATGTTGTTCAGCTTAAACAAAACATTGCCTTTAACATTGTATAACGCACCATCTGTCTTATTTATTTCAACGCATTTGTCAATGGCTTGAGCAGCTTCGGTATATTTTTTTAGTTGGTAGAGATAACCCGTTTTTGTCAACAGGATTCGACCTAAAGTCAAATCATCAAATGAATACCTTTCTGCTAATTGGATGGCATCAAGTGCTTTTATCAAGTCGTTTTTTTGTTTGTAGGCATCCGCTAAGGTTTCATAAAGATCGGATGTATTAGGAAAAAATGTAATGGCTTGCTCTGCAGTGGAGATGGCATCATCTAATTTAATTAAAATAAGATAACAATCAATAGCACCTTTCCAAGCATTGTATAAGTTGGCATCTAAACTTGTGGCTTGTGAATAATAAAGCGCGGAGGCTGCATAGTTTTTACATTTAAAATAGAGTTCAGCAGCAGTACATAGGGCTTTTGGATTTTTAGGATATGAATTTACAAGTCCATTTGCAGCAAGGGTTAAATAGGAAGCTTTATTAGAATCTGCAGTCGTAATTTTTAAAATAGATAAGGTGCCGTTAAGTTCAGTTTCGAATGTGGATGTGTTGCTTTGAAATGCCGCATTTAAATATTTGGTAGCTTTGGCAGTATCGCTCTTGGAATAATAAAATTGAAATAAAGCAAAGTTGATATCCCAGTTGTTTGGATTTAAACGCATGGCCTTTTCATAATTCAACATGGCATTGCTTTCATCCTTTTGAGATTCATACAACTTTGCATCGTCGATATAGAGTTGGGCCTTGTTGGGAGCACCTTTTTTTAATTCATCGTAGATTCTATGAGCGGATGGAAGATCGTTAATTCTTTTATAAAGTTCAATTAATTTCAAACCAGTTTTGCTTTTCAAACCTACATTGCTGCTATATTGATTCCAAAGGGCGATTTGTTTATTGGTTTCTCCTTGGATGGCATAAATTTCATCCAGTTGATTGAAAAGATTTTCATCTTTTGGATTACCATTAATACAGATTTGTAATATTTCTATTGCTTTTTTATAGTCGCCATTCGAACGCAGTAAACGGCCATAATGGTAGGCGTAAAATTTATTGTTAGGATTTAAAGCATTTGCTTTTGATGCATTTTGGAAGGCATCATTGGCTTCGTTTTGTTTTTGTTTAATCCTACTAATTTGATAATAAACCGAAGCTTCTTGGGGTTTAAGATCGGCACATTTATTATATTGGGTTAGGGCAACAGAATAATTGCCAATGCTAAATTGTGTGCAAGCTTCGATGTAAAGCTTTTCGAACTTTAATGATAAATCATTTTGATCGGCAGTACTGGCAACTTTATTACTCGTTTTACAAGCTGATGCAAAGGTTGTTATTAAAACAATCGTTGTTAAATAGCCTGGAAATAGAGCTAATTTTTTCAATTAAATGTTTAATTGAGTGTACTGTAATCGCCAATGCTGAATTCTTTCGATTCTCCATTTAGAACAACATGATTGCCAATCATGCTATTTGTGAAAGTAGCATTCTCTATAGCACAATTGTTTTGAATAATGCTGTTAGTGATTTTGCTATTTTTTAGTTTAGTGCCATTGCCAACACTAACGTATGGTCCAACAACGCAATTGTCGATTTCTACATCTTTACCAATGTAACATGGTTCAATAATTTGCGTGCCATTGCTAAATTGACTTGCATCGTTATTAAATTCTGCGCGTTTAATTTCAAGTATTCTTTGATTAGTAAGCACTGTAGCATCTTTGTTACCACAATCTAACCATTCCTCAACTTCACCAGCTTTAAAAATTAACCCTTTGTTTTTCATATTCTCTAGAGCATTGGTTAATTGGTACTCACCTTTTTCTTTGATGTCATTATCGATGAGGTATTGAATTTCTTCAAGCAGATTATCGCCATCTTTAAAATAGTAGATGCCAATAATAGCAAGGTCTGAGATAAATTCAGTAGGCTTTTCAATAAAGTCGGTAATGTTATTATCGGCATCCAATTTTACAACACCAAATTGATTTGGGTTACTTACTTTGTGCACCCAAATAGTGCCATCGGCCGTTTTGTCTAATTCAAATTCAGCTTTAAAAAGGGTATCAGCAAATGCAACAATTACTTCGCCTGTTAGGGCTGGTGTAGCACACATTACAGCATGTGCTGTTCCCAAAGCTTCATCTTGAAAATATATTCTGCCTTTTGCGCCAACGCTTTCGGCAATCTGTAGAAGTTGCATTTCAATGGCTGTTCCAAAATCTCCGATAATAAAAGCCACTTCATTGATGGGTTCTTTACAAACAGCCGCAATATCTTCAACTAATCTTTGTACAATAGGTTTTCCTGCGATAGGCAATAATGGTTTAGGCACAGTTAAAGTGTGGGGTCTCATTCTTTTTCCCATACCAGCCATCGGTATAATAATATTCATTCCGCTCATTTCTATTTTTCTATTTTTTAAATTCCTGTATGTCCATAACCACCCTCGCCACGCGATGTAGTTGATAATTCAATTTCTGTTTGCCAAGCGGCTTGTTCACATTTCGCAATGACCATCTGTGCAATTCTATCACCATGGTTGATTGTAAATTCTGTTTGACCTAAATTAATTAGCAATACCTTTACCTCACCTCTATAATCGGCATCGATTGTTCCAGGAGAATTCAATACTGTAATGCCGTGTTTAAGTGCTAATCCACTTCTAGGGCGAATTTGGGCTTCGAAGCCTTCAGGTAATTCTAATACAAGGCCTGTTGGTACCAAGACCCTTTCAAAAGGTTGAATGCTTATTGTTTCAAGGTTGTTAGCATATATATCAGCACCTGCCGCTAATGCAGTTTGATAACTTGGTAACGGTGCTGTACCGATATTTTTTATATTAACTTTGATAGTCAAAACTTGAATTGGCAAATTTAAGCTTTTTTAAGCTTTGGTTGTAATAACCAAATTATTAACATAAAGAGGGACAACAGTCCTAATTTTATGCTAAAGTCCTGCCAAAACAACAATGAATCGGTATGAAGCGACTTGTTAATTTGCCAAAATCCTATGGCAAGACCTATAAGTGTTAATAATTTAACAACTTGATAAGGTACTTTGAAATACCGATGACCAAGAACATATGCAGCCACGCACATCAGTGCATAAACTATTAGCGTTAACCAAGCGCAAGCTAAAAATCCGAACATTGGAATAAAAATAATATTTCCAACAATGGTTACGGTTGCGCCACCAATTCCTATCATTGCGCCAATTTTAGTATTGTTTGTTAGGCGGTACCATACACTTAAGTTGTAATATACGCCTAAGAAAAGATTCGCTAAAAGTAAAATAGGTACAATGTACAAGCCATTCTTGTCTTCAAAAAAGGCTTTGTTGTGGATTAACAAATGTGATAAGTTATCAATAAAATACATGCACGCAATGAAAATGAAACTACAAACACCCACAAACCAATACATCAAATCAGCGTATTTTTTGAGACTGTCCTCGTCCTCTTTTTGTTTGAAAAAAAAGGGTTCAGCAGCGAATTTATAAGCTTGTACAAACATGGTCATTACCATTGTTAATTTATAGAATGCACCATAAATACCATTTTGATAGGAACCAATTTCTTTAGGCAATAGACGTGTCAATAAATTCCTATCCAAGGTCTCATTTACGATGCCAGCCAAACCAACAAAAATAAGTGGCCATGCATAAGCTAACATTTCTTTGAATATTTTTTTATCGAAGGCATAATTAATTTTAAAAGCCAAGGGCGAGAGCAAAGCAAATGAGACAATACTTGCTGCTGCATTGGCAATTAATATCAGTGTTACTTGACTATAACTTTTTAAAATTTCGGGTGTGTAAGCAAGGAAAATATAATTAAGGGTAACGTTCACGCCTATATTGGCCAATTTAATCAATGCAAATTTCAGAGGCTTTTCCTCCTGACGAAGTTTTGCAAAAGGCAATAGTGAGAAGGTGTCAAATACTAAAAAGATTAAGCAACAATATACAAAATCAACATGGCCAGGGAAGCCTAAGAAAGCAGCACAGGGTTCGGCAAAAAATAATACAATAACACTAAAAATAAGAGTACTCGCTATTATACATTTTTGGGCAATGGCATAGACTTGATTCGGGACATAACCTTTTCTAATAAAATTAAAATAGGTAGTTTCCATGCCATAGGTTAAAATAATATTTAGAAATGCAATGAAAGCGAAAATGGCTGTCATATCGCCAAATGTGCCAACTGTTTTTAAGTATTGTGTATGCGGAATGACGAGTAAAAAATTAATAAAACGACCTAACATGGAGCTTAGTCCATAGATGGCAGTTTGGGAAGCTAATTTTTTAACGAAACTCACGCGCTATTTAATTTTTATGAAGGTTAAACTGATAACCAATTACGACATTGCCTTGCACAAAACCAAAGTTTTGTCTGGCCCTATCTGGTGAATGCGCTTCAATAACGATGTTTGGCATATCGATTAGACCAGCTTTTAATTCAGCTTGAATAAAAAAATGGTTGTTAATACTGACGTTAATGCCTGTTTTAGCAGATACTCCAAAACCTGAAATATGCCATTGATCGTTCACTGCATTGTTTAAAACAACTGCTCTCGTTCTGGGGCATAAAACGCCAGCGGCCAAACCATAGGTGCTTTTTATGTATATTTTTTTATAGTTATAAACTGGGTCGACACGATTAAGTTCAGCATTCAAATAATTCAGTCCATCGGTATGTTCAAACTGCAAAAAATCACCTGTTAATTTTACATCAGTATTGTCATAAGTTCTATCGTAATCTGTTCCAGTGTTTTTTATCACACCAGAAACCTTGGCTACTTGGTCTTGCACCATTACATATTTCATGTGGTCCCAACCCAAAGAAACATTGTACTTATCGTTAATGTAATATCCAAAACGGTAATTGTATTGTGGAATCGTTATTTGATCTATTTTTAAATAAGGATCGAGTGCCAAGGGGGATTGTCTATCTAAAGCAATGGCTTTTTTAACTGTAAAATTAAAATTTTCGCCTTTGAAATGGATGTTTGATTTGGTGTAAGTTTCGCGGTTATAGCCCCAATAAAAATAAAATTTCCCTTTCATTTTGTTTGGGTCGCTTGTATTAGAATTTTGGGCGATTAGTTGTTCTCCTACAAAGATTAAAAGTAAACTCAACAATATCTTTCTCATATGAAGGGCTCAAAATTACAGAATTATAACAAAGAGTTTCAATATTATATTTTCGATTACCTTTGCCTTGTGATAATAGATTTAAAAGGAAAAACAGCATTGGTTTGTGGTAGTTCGCAAGGAATTGGCCGTGCAATTGCTAGTGAGATGGCCGCTTCGGGCGCAAGCATTATTTTGTTAGCAAGAAATGAGGAGAAACTAAATTCGGTGATGTCGACCTTAAGTTCGACCAACGGACAGACGCATTCGGTTTACACAGCTGATTTTTCTAATACTGAAAATGTATTAGCGGTAGTGCATCAAATTGTTGCAAAACATGCAGTTGATATTCTTGTGAATAATACTGGCGGGCCAGCCGCTGGCAAAGCAATTGATGCTAATACCCTTGAATTTTTACAAGCCTTCAATGCCCATTTAATCAATAATCATCAGCTAGTACAGGCAGTTGTTCCAGGCATGAAAAGCAGAAATTTTGGCAGAATCATTAGTATTATTTCAACTTCGGTTAAAGTGCCTTTGCATAATTTAGGTGTTAGTAATACCATTCGCGGTGCGGTGGGTAATTGGTCGAAGACCTTGGCCAATGAATTGGCAAGCGCAGGCATAACAGTGAATAATATTCTACCGGGTGCAACAGAAACAGAACGTTTGAGTACCATCATTCAAAATAAATCGAATAAAATGGCCATTGAACAGGCTATTGTTAAAGAGGAAATGTTAAATGAAATTCCAATGCGCAGATTTGGAAAGCCAGAGGAGATAGCTTATGCTGCTGTTTTCCTAGCATCGGATAAGGCTGCCTACATAACAGGAACCAATACCGTAGTTGACGGAGGAAGAACACCATGTCTGTAAAGGTTTGGATACAAGCAGCGCGACTTAGAACATTGCCCTTAGCAATTGCAGGTGCGATTGCAGGTAATTTAATAGCCTATGCGGAGACACATCATTTGAATAAAATCACATTTTTAATGAGTGTTTTGACGGGCGTGTTTCTTCAAATTCTCAGCAATTTTGCTAACGATTATGGCGATTTTAAGAATGGCGCTGATACGAAAGAAAGAACAGATAGGGTAATGGCTTCAGGCTTAATTTCTGAATCTAAAATGAAAGTTGCCATTGCTATTCTCATTGGTTTTATTTTAATTCTGGGTATTGCACTACTCACTTATAGTATTGGCAAATTTGATTTACAATTTTGGCTCATGTTTGCCTTTGGTGTTGCAGGTATTGTTGCAGCTTATTTTTATACAGCAGGCAAAAACCCATATGGATATATTGGCTTGGGCGATTTATCTGTATTCATCTTCTTCGGTATATTGGCAGTGATGGGTACTTACTATTTACAAGTACAATCGCTTAATTCAAACGTATGGTGGGTAGCCGCTGCAATTGGTTTGTTAAGTGTTGGTGTTTTGAATGTCAACAATATTCGCGACATAGAGAGTGATGCCCAGAAAAATAAAATTACCATTCCAGTAATGTTGGGTTATAAAAGTGCCATGCGTTACCATGTATTCTTACTCGTGAATGTTGTACTTTACCTAATGATTTATGTTTTTACAACCTATCACCATGCATTGCAGTTAAGTTTTTTAATTACTACCCCATTATTAGGTAAGCACTATTTAAATTTAAAAAGTGCCAAAGGGTTGGGCAGAATGGCCTACAACCAACAGTTGAAATATTTATCGCTTTACACATTGGTGTTGTGTTTGGTGTTTTGTTTATCTCAAATAATCGTTTTCTAAAATGGGTTTACAAGCGGCCATTGAAGCACATCAACTAAAATTTAAGAAACCTGCTACTACTAGTCGCGGGGCTTTTACAGAGCGTACCATTTATCTCTTATCGATATGGAATAGCGCCAACCCTTCTGTTAAAGGCGTTGGTGAATGCGCGCCCCTCAAAGGCTTAAGCATTGATGATGTGCCAGAGTACGAAAGCATGCTTCGAAAATTGGTGGATCAAATTAATAAAAACAAAGCTACTGAAGATTTTAATTTTGATCTGTTTCCGAGTATAAAGTTTGGATTGGAAACTGCCTTGCTCGATTTGAAATACGGAGGTAAAAAAATAATCTATCAGAATTTTTACGCTATCGGGCGACAAGGATTACCTATTAATGGCCTTGTATGGATGGATACCATCGAAGCCATGAAGGACGAGGTGCTCGAAAAAATTGAGAAGGGATTTGAATGTATAAAGTTAAAAATTGGAGCGCTTGATTTTGAAAAAGAATGTGGTTTGTTGCAATTTATACGTGAACAAAAAGGTGGTGACAAGTTAATTTTAAGGGTAGATGCCAATGGTGCATTTACACCTGAAAATGCAATGGAAAAGTTAGAAGCCTTAAAGCCATTTAATTTGCATAGCATTGAACAACCCATTAAGAAAGGGCAGTTAAAAGCCATGGCACTTTTATGCGATCAATCGCCTGTGCCCATTGCATTAGACGAAGAATTGATAGGTTATAGTAGCGAAGATGAATTTAGAC
>CANFUB010000100.1 GCA_947450015.1 Bacteroidota bacterium
AAAATAGGCTTGAAATAATTTTTCTTCAGCCGCATCTTGTTTGCCTTTCGATAAAGCATAATGCGAAAAACGATGGGCATCAAAAGAATTGGCAACCACTGATTTGTCTAGGTGGTATTCTAGTCCAACTTGCTTTGCCATTTGGCTAACCTGCGCATTCATTTGTTGGGCTTGCGCGACACTAATTCCCTTGTGAGTGGCTAGGTATTCATTAATATTGATAGCAGTATTGGTAACCAAATTCGGTGAGAGTTGATAGCTTTTCCAAATAATTTCAACTTCATCCTTGCCTTCAAATTGTGATAAGGCCTGCTCAAATTTCCGCTTACCTATATAACAGAATGGGCACATAATATCACTCCATATCTCTACACTTATTTTTTTTTCGTTGCTCATTTTGCCTTTAATTTTTTTAATTTTCAATTAGTATGCGTTGCACCGCATTATAGTTTAAAGATTCCACCTTTATTAAATAAAAGCCAGCTTTAAACTTCGATTCTGTATTGATGCTTATTTCATTGCTGTTTTCTATTGTTTCAGTTAAAAGTACTTTGCCCGAAAGGTCCATTAATTGAATGGTGGCAGCATTACAATACATAGGTAGTAACAGTTTGAAATTACCTTTATTGGGATTAGGAATTATTTTAATTTGTAATTCTTTTGATACGTTGTTAAGTCCAGTAATTACATCATTTACAGTGATACAAACTGAGGTATCTCTGCATGCACTATCAGAAGTTTCTAAAGCATATGAGCCATTCACTGGAGCAGTATAACTTTTTTGTGTTGCACCATTAATAGGTACTACTGTTCCCAATTGACAAGTCATCCATTGATAATTGCCAGTGAGTTTTGCAGCCGTTAGGGTTGCACCAGATTTATTGATTGTAGTATTGATTTGCGGTATCGTGAGTGAAAAAGTTAAAATACTATCACAACCTAAATAATTAACCAAAGTATCTTTGTAGGTGCCAGATTTGGTATAAATAAGTTTCTTGCCAGGGCGTTTGTAATACCTGCATGCATCAATAGCAGTATAACCAAAGGTTGGATTCAAAATGGTAAGATTTATAGTGATGGCACTATCGCAACCAACAGTGTTTAAGATGGTATCCTTATAAACGCCAGAGCTAATCCAAGTGTATTTACCACTCGGGCTTTTGTATTTCTTACAAGCAGAACGCGTGATGGAAGCACTGCTATTTTTAATGAACAAATTGATGGTTAAAATACTATCGCAAGTTTTATAATTCTTCAATGTGTCTTTATAAGTACCGCTAACAAAATAAGAACGTTTACCACTCGGCAAGGTATATTTCTTACATGCTTTTGCAGTAATTGTATTGAGACTTGTTTTATTGACAGTTAGGTTAGTGACAACCACACTATCACAACCTCTATAATTAAGAATGGTGTCGTAATAGATACCACTATTGGTGTAGGTTTTGCCCGTTAAGCTTTTATAACTATTACATACCACGCGAGAAACTGAATCTTTGCCTCCTCCAATTTTTAAAACAATACTTAAAATGCTATCGCATTGAACATAGTTTTTAATTACATCTTTATAATTGCCAGATTTGGTCCAAACAAATTTGCCACTCGGACTTGTATAGCTTTTACAAGCAAAAGCATTGATGGTTTTTCCAGTTGATTTTTTTATTGTCAAATTGGTCGTAATGATACTATCACATCCATAAAATCCAACTGAGATGGTATCTAAATACGTGCCTGAAACTAACCATTTGTATTTACCACTCGGACTGGTATAATTATCACAGCTACTGATTTTTTGGGTTGAGGTGGCGATGGTTTTTGAAAAAGCTTGCCCTCTCACCCAGTTTGAGCCAGTGCCACTTAAGGCAAGATTAATTAAGCTGCCACTGTTGTTGTAGCCACTCAAATCTGCGAGGGTAGTAATTGCGCTGTTTGAAGAAGCAGCTTTTCCTTGGTTAAACTTGTAATAGGCCCTTAAACCAGTTTGACTTGAACAAAATTCAATACCTTTACTATTGTTAAGTTGGGCAACAGATCTACAAACACTCCATATGCGAACCTCATCAATTAAGCCTTGATAAAAACGGGTATAAGTCGTGTGTGCACCCAACATTAGATTCGTAGTTGGCGTTTTGGTAATGGAAATGGCAACTGCAAGTGAATCGACAATTGTACCATTTAAATAAACCCGCATTTTGCTGCCATCATAAGTGCCTGCAATGTGCTGCCAAGTATTTAATGAAAGAATGGTACCTGTGGTTATTTCACGCCATGTGCCATCGCCAATGGCAAAGTTTAATTTTCCGCCTGCACCTACACGCAACATATAGCCATAGTTGCTAGTATTGTATTCTTTATTGATAACATTACCATCAAATGCATTGGTTTTCCATGCAGTTGGATAAATCCATGCTTCGAGTGTAATGGCTTTACCGCTGATTTGTACTGAGGTGTCATTACCACAATCAACTTTGTCATCGGTCCCATCAAAATCGATGGCATTTTGAGCAGACAATTCAATGTAGATAAACGATAAAATAAATAGAGACAATAAAGTAAAGGCTTTTTTCATAAACTAAATGTATTAAACTATAAATCAAATTTAAAACCTATTCACCACTATTTTAAAATTAATTTCAAGGAAATTTATACAGCATCCTAAAATACTTTAATGGCGTTAAATGATTGTTCTAATTTATGGAATAAAAACGGTAAGCGGCTAGGGCAATTTGAGCGATGATGCCTTCATTGGTGTCATAGTTTTCGTAGCTATCAGAAACAAAAACAGCAATTGCAAGGTGCTTTCCATTTGGTAAACTTATGATGCCAACATCATTTGTACCCGCACTAATCCCCTTTTTATTGGTTCCAGAGGTTCCCGTTTTATGGGCCACAACAATACTATCTGGCAACAATCCCTTCAATCGTTTGGCACTGGTATAATTATCAACCATAATGCGGTTTAAAAATTGGGTGCTAGAATCCGAAAGGAATTTGTTTTGATACCAACCTACCAATAGCTCAGACATCGCAAAGGGAGTCGTATTGTTTTGGTATTGAATCGACCATTTCTTTGACATTTGGTATTCAGTAGCTGTGATGGCAATATTTTTAAGTCCTAGAGAATGGATGTAGTCATTGACAACTTTCGGTCCTCCAACCAATTTAAAAAGTATATCACAAGTATTATTGTCACTCCGCGAAATGGTATAGCTCAGAAGTTCCGCAATGCTAACATTGACATTCCCTTCGGGGTATTTGTCTCGCAAAGGACTCCAGGTATTATGTAATTCAGATTTTTTTACAAATACCATTTGATCCAGTTTTAATTTGCCTTCATCAACTTTTTTAAGCACCGCAATTGCCAAAGGTAATTTGTAAACACTTTGCATAGGGTAGTGGTGATTGTTGCCTATTATGGTCGTTGAACTATCTTCAATTGATATTACAGAAATCCCAACATTTGCTTTGTATTTAGAAATAATGTTAAGAAATGTGTCAACTAAGTCATTCTTAGCAATGGTCGTGTCATAATTTTGACCTGAAGATTTATAAATAAAAATAGAAAAACTGAGAAGTAAACAAATTAACCGCATCGTATTAGTAGGCTAAAGTGTGTTGATAGATAAGCTTGCTTTAAAATAAACCGTTTAACTCCGCTTCAATTTTATTAATAACGAAGTTGGCATCGGTACTATCACTTTCAAAATCTAATTCATCAATATCTAAAATAATTAATTTACCAGTTTTGTAAGTCGAAATCCAAGCCTCGTAACGTTCGTTTAATCGTTTTAAATAATCAAGTCTAATACTGTCCTCATAATCTCTGCCACGTTGTTGTATTTGTTTTACAAGGGTAGGAATTGAACCACGCAAATAAATTAATAAATCTGGTGGCTGTATCATACTATTTAAAGAATTGTACAAAGAAATATAATTGTCGAAATCGCGGGTACTCATTAAACCCATGGCATGCAAATTGGGAGCAAAAATACAAGCGTCTTCATAGATGGTTCTATCTTGAATAACAGTTTTGTTACTCTCTCTAATTTTACGGATGTTATTAAAACGCACGTTTAAGAAATAAACCTGAAGGTTGAAACTCCAACGCTGCATATCTTCATAAAAATCACTGATGTATGGATTATCGTCCATATCCTCTAACTGAACTTCCCAATTGTAATGTTTAGCAAGCATATTGGTAAGGGTCGTTTTACCACTCCCTATGTTACCTGCTACGGCTATATGCATTGCCTTATTTTGTGTCTTGGCCATTATATTGCAAACTTATTGGTTTTATTGTTAAATATTTATTTTTAAATCAAAATTGTGGAAATCTAAATCAATTTAATTTAATTAACAGGTTTAAGAAACGTTTAAACTTTAGTAAAACTTTCTAAAGCCAATGATTTCTCTCACCTCGCGAATGGTTTTTAAAGAACTTTCTTGCGCTTTTTCAACACCTTGTTTCGCAACCTTGCTTAAAAATGCATCATCGTTAATGGTCGATTCAATGCGCTCACGGAAAGGTGCAATGAACAATTCCATGTCGTCAGCCAATTGTTTTTTCATATCGCCAAAACGAATGTTGCCCTCATAATAACTGCTCTCAAATTGATCGATGATGGTAGGATCAGTAACGAGTTTCATTAAATCAAATAAATTTTGAACAGCAGCTGGTTTCGCAGAGCCAATTTCAGAAGGTTGATCAACAACACTTGTTACTGCTTTCATTATTTTTTTGCGCAATATTTCGGCATCATCGCCCATGTAAATATTGTCAAATTCGCCCGCACTTTTACTCATTTTACCGCCACCAGTTAGGCCAGGAATTTTTACCAAATTTTCATTGTAATTAAAGGCTTGTGGTTCCGGAAAATAGTCGACATTGTAGAGCCTATTAAAACGGTTGGCGAAGGTGCGCGCCATTTCAAGGTGTTGCTCTTGGTCTTTGCCAACGGGTACTTTAGCGCCTTTATGCAATAATATATCTGCAGCCATTAAAACAGGATAGGTTAACAAGCCAGCATTTACGTTGTCTGGTTGACTGCGGGCTTTTTCTTTGAAAGAAGTCACCCTTTCAAGCTCACCTTTATATGCATTCATGTTGAGAAACATGTATAACTCGGTTGTCTCAGGTAAATCACTTTGTAAATACAAGGCACATTTTTCAGTGTCTAAGCCCAAAGCAATGTATTCTGCTAAAACGCGTTTTACCGATTGATGCAAATCTGCTGGTGTAGGGTGGGTGGTTAAAGAATGGTAATCGGCAATGAAAAAATAGCATTTAAATTCATTCTGCATTCTTAAAAAATTCTTCACTGCACCAAAGTAATTGCCAAGATGCAATTTACCTGTTGGTCGTATCCCACTTACTACTGTTTCCATTTTTCTTCAATTTTTACCGTTATGCAAAAGTATGTTTTCCGTTTCATTCGTGCAATGATGAAACAATTAATTCCTTGTAATAACCATTCTTTTCGAGCAGGGAACTGTGATTTCCTTGTTCAATAATTTCTCCTTTGTCCATTACCAATATGTTGTCTGCATGTTTGATGGTAGATAATCGATGCGCAATTACAATGCTTGTTTTTCCTTTTAACAGTGCTAAAGTTGCTTTTTGTAAGATTAATTCTGTTTCTGTATCAACAGATGAAGTGGCCTCATCGAGTATTAAAACCGAAGGATTGAAAACCATGGCACGTATAAAGGAAATTAATTGCCTTTGACCTAGTGATAAAGTGTTACCGCGTTCCATCACATGGTAATTGTACTGCCCTGGCAATTGTTCAATAAAATAATTGGCACCAATTTTTTCGGCAGCTTCTATGATCATGGCTTCCGTAATATCCTCTTGATACAAGCGTATGTTATCGATAATACTGCCACTAAACAAAAACACATCTTGTAATACCACGGCCATTTGACGCCTTAAAAAATGCAATTCATAGTCGAACTGCGATACGCCATCAATTTTAATTTGTCCCTTATTAATGGTGTAAAGGCGACTTAATATATTAATGATTGAGGACTTGCCAGCGCCTGTGGCACCAACAATGGCAAGCATTTGTCCGGGTTCAATTTTAAAGCTTACATCTTTCAATACATAGGCTTCTTCGTTGTAGGCAAACCAAACATTTTCAAAAGCAATATGGCCTTCAATTTTTTTAGTAAGTGCACCTTGGTCTTTTTCTAGTGTATCGTTTTCTAATAATTTGAATATGCGTTCTGCAGCAACAATGCCCATTTGTATATTATTGAAACGATCGGCCAATACACGTATAGGGCGAAAAAACATGTTGATGTACAAAATAAAAGCAGTGATGGTTCCAAAATCAAACAATTGTTCACCAACTATTTTTCGGGTGCCCCACCAAACCAACAAGCCAAGAGAGATAGAGGTTATAACCTCTATAACAGGAAAAAAGACAGAGTAATACAAAACACTTCTATCATTGGCCTTGTAATGTTCACTATTAATCTGATCAAAGCTTTCAGACACCGACTTCTCTTGATTAAATATCTGAACCAATTGCATACCCGTAATGTGTTCCTGTACAAAAGTGTTGAGCTTGGCTACAGCCGTTCTTACATCTTCAAAAGCGCCTTTAATTTTAATGCGAAATAAATGCGATGCATAAAATAAAAGTGGCAAAACACTCAAGGCAACCAAGGTTAATTGCCAATCGATTACCAACATAAAAATAGTTATTGTGACAATCTGTAAGATATCGCCAATAATCGTAATTAAGCCTTCTGCAAACAATTCTGCCAAAGTTTCTATATCTGTAACAGCCCTTGTAACCATGGTGCCAACGGGCGTTTTATCATGAAAACTAAGCCTGCTATTAATCAAATGACTAAAAACTTTTAAACGCAATTTCTTTACAACTTGTTGTGCGATCCAACCTGTAATATATTCATTAAAAAACTGAAGTATGCCACTCACAAAAATTAATAAAAGTATCCATAAACAGATAATGGTAAGTCCTTCTAAATCGCCATTGCCCGCGTATTTATTAATGGCCATTTCAATCAGCCAAGGACGCATCGGTGAAAGCAATGCAAGCAATATAGTTGTGCTTATTGCTATCCAAATTTTCTGTTTAAAATCTGTCGTAAGATTTAAAACTTTTTTAAGGATAGAAAACTGAATTTTTTTATTGGTAGGGTTCGATTGCGTCATTTTGGAAAGCCAGCTGCGAAAATAGAATTTAAAAACTTCAATTAATCAATCTCAACATTTTAATTCTTAGATAAAATGAGATAAATTACATTAGCTATTGATGAAAATAATTTTAATTTAAGTGACATTCTGTACCTTTGGCATAAGTATTGAAAATATACTGTTACAATTATATGCAATTTACTAAGAACTCGCTTTTTGGCGGTAGAATAGAGGGTGATGATGCCGAAGGAGGAGACCTATTTCCGTTATTTTCTCAACAAGAAGAAAATGAAAGCAATAAACAAGTAGTACCCGAAAGTCTGCCAATTTTACCGATTAGAAACACTGTTTTATTTCCTGGTGTCGTATTTCCAATTACAGTTGGCAGAGATAAGTCCATTAAGTTAATTAAGGATGCCAACAAAGGTGATAAAATAATTGGGGTGTTTTCACAAATCAATCCGAATACTGAAGAACCAGAATTAAAAGACCTTTATACCATTGGTACCATGGCTCAAATCATTAAAATTTTGAGAATGCCAGATGGCAATACCACCGTTATCATTCAAGGTAAAAGAAAAATTAAATTGGGCGAAGAAATAAGCAACGAGCCTTATTTACGCGCAAAAGTTACGCCCATCGAAATAGTCGATGTAAAAAGTGACAAAGAACTGAAGGCGCTAATGAGCAATATCAGAGATACTGCCACAGAGAATATACAATTGTCGCCTAATATTCCAAGCGAAGCTAGCTTCGCTTTAAAGAACATTGACAGTGATAATTTTTTGGTGAGTTTTATTGCATCCAACCTCAATATTTCAGTTGAGGACAAACAAATTATTTTAAATGCTGAAACACTGAAAGACCGTGCCAATTTAGTCTTCGAACATTTGTTCAAAGAAAATCAAATGTTGCAATTGAAAGACCAAATTCAAAGCAAAGTAAAAATCGATTTAGATAAACAACAGAAAGAGTATTTCCTGCACCAACAAATTCGCGCCATACAAGAAGAATTAGGGCAGGACAGTCCTGATAAAGAAATTGAAAATCTAAGAGACCGTGGCAAAAAGAAAAAATGGTCTAAAGAAACACTCACTGCTTTCAACAAGGAGCTCGATAAATTAATGCGAATTAATCCTGCTAGTCCGGATTATTCCGTAAGTTTAAATTATGCCCAAACTTTATTGGATTTACCATGGGGCGAATACACAAAAGACAATCTTGATTTAAAGAAAGCACAAAAGGTATTAGATGCCGACCATTTTGGCTTAGAAAAAGTAAAGCAAAGAATTCTTGAATACCTTGCAGTTATTAAATTAAAGGGTGATTTAAAAAGTCCTATTATTTGTCTTTAT
>CANFUB010000101.1 GCA_947450015.1 Bacteroidota bacterium
GAAATTACATTGTCTATGATTTCACAACTTTTTTCAAACATCAACTGTCCATCAACCGAGTACATTTTAATTTGGGCAATACTTGCATCGCTTGGCGACAATTGAATGGTAAATTGATCACTAAATGGGTTGGGGTAGCTGTTGAATGAAGCTGGTTGCTCAATGGAAGTAACTGCAGTGCCAGGTAATTGATAAATCCTTACATAATCTAGGTCCATGCTGCCTTGCGTAAATCCTGAACTGATAGAAGACTGTATTGCCAAATTTAAAAGCAAGTACTGTTCGTTGTTGAAAGGCCAAGTGGAGGCATCTTTTATACTTGGATTGTAGGTGTAATGCATCACAGAATCAACGCTAAATATTAATTTTTCAGGAGTCCATTCAAATTCGTAAATATGAAATGCCGAGGAAGCAGTTGGAATGGTCTGTCCACCTAAATTAACCGTACCACCAAAACTTGACGGTGTGTGAATGGCGCTTTGTACATAATTTTGATTGCTGCCCCAATGTTCCATAATATCTATTTCGCCACAAGCGGGCCAAGGGGTTGTGCCATAGCCTTTATTGTCCCAATACGCGCCATTTTCATCTATGTTTTTACCTAACATCCAAATAGCTGGCCATGTGCCTATACCGCTTGGTAATTTAGCCCTCACCACAATCCTGCCGTATTTAAAAGCAAATTTCGAATTCAATCGGGCCGAGGTATGCGTTTTGGTAAAACCTTGGTCGTTAAAGTTTTCTTTTTTTGCGATTATTTTCAAACTGCCATCTTTTACAATTGAATTATCAATGCGGTTGGTGTAATGCTGAATTTCTCCATTGTACCAACTGCCAGTAATTGGCAAAAGTGTTTGATGGTGCCACTTCGAACTGTCAATTGCGCCAGTGTAATTAAATTCATCCGACCATACCAGCTGTGTATAAACAGATTTAGGAGCACTCGTATAATTGTAATTAAAATCGTCAACATAGGCGACTACTTTATCGGTGTTATTTTCGCCATTTACTTGTATCAACAAGCGGTTAAAATCTTTTCTGTCTTTGGGTGCAATGGAACCGCCATTCAAATTGATATAAGCGTCTTTTGCAAAATCAAAAGAAACAGTTTGCCATTGGTTTAATAGCAAGGGTTTAATAATTTCTGTTTGGGTCGACCAAGGTTGTGGAAGGGTGCCATCTTGTAATTTTAAGGATACTTGGTTCGTTTGGTTACCGGTAATATTGGCCGAAGCAATGTAAATTTTAAAAGTAAAAATGGTGTATACAGAGAGGTCTAGATTTTTATTTAGATCAAATCGTACATTGGCATAAAGACCACCATTATCAGTGTACGACAAGACCGTTGAAGAGGTATTAATGCCTTGTAAATAAGGATTTGCTTTTTGCGTTGAAATTGAACAATCATCACCTGTCCAACTTGTGATATTGCCATTGCCTTCAAAATCATCGTTAATTTTTTGAGCAAAACAATGAATGGGAAAACTGAAAGCTATAAAAAGAAATAGGTTGAAACGCATTTAAAAATAAAGTGATTTATGTTGACGAATATACTAAATTTTGAGATAGGGTAATAACAATTAATCGCCAATTGTATGTTTAATTTTTTTGACATAAACAAAAATGTCTCCGAACATTTGCTCGAAGACATTTTTAACCAATTAACAAATATACTTTTACGAATTATTTTACAATAGTTATCTTTTTTACTAAATTTAATTTCTCTGAATTTATTTCTAAAATATATACACCAGTGCTGTAACTGCTTAAATCGATAGTAGAAAGTGGGTTGTTAGAAGTGAAAGACACAATCAATGTTCCAAGTGCATCATAAATTTTAAATGATGTAAGCGATTGTACAGATTCATCAATAGCAACATTGAATATGCCTGAATTTGGATTAGGATATACATTTACTAGATGATCGAAATTGTCGATACCATTAATAGAAGATGTGATGTTGAAACATTTTGTTTTTTGGCACTCACAACCTGCATTGTTTTGAGCAGTCATGGTCATACAATACTTTTTATCGCTTAAGAAATTGTATGAAATTCCTTCGGCTTTGCTGCTAAAATTATTGCCATCATCACTAAACCATAGGAAGTTTAAATTGTTAGTATTGCCTTTTGGCTTAAATTCATAATTTCTCATGCCACTGGTATAGGTTCTAATGATATCAAAGTCGCAAGCATTTGGAATTTCTGTAACTGTAACAGCTTGAATAAAAGTATCGGAACATCCACCAATGATGTTGGCAATCAATCTTGCAGTATAGGTTGCGGTTACATTGGTGTTGTATTTATAGGTAGGGTTCATCGTGGTAGAGGTATTGCCATCACCAAAATCCCAGGTGTATTCAATCTTTCCTTGGTTATAGAATGTTTGATTTCTGAAAATAGTTGGTTCATTTGAACAATTTTCAGTCGCTTGGAACTTTGCAATAGGGGCTTCACCAACATTGATGAATTGCGTGCTTTTATGTTCACAACCGTTCGATGCTTTTGCAATTAATTCAATGGTTTTCTTTCCTGTGGTTTTCCAATTAATCAAAGGGTTTTCCATTGAGGTTGAAGGCGTTCCATCACTAAAATTCCAGCTGTAAATTGCGGTCGAACCTGCTGGTATAGTGCTTTGATTCACAAACTGACTAGGTTTTGAATTACAAGTATAATCTACTTTGAAATCGGCCATTGGTGCTGTTTTTATAACGATTGTTTTTCTAATAGAATCAATACAACCGAATTCAGAAATTGAAGTTAATTTAACACTTTTCGAACCCGCAGTAAAATAATCAAATTCAGGATTTTCATTTGTTCCAATGGCATTGTTTTCGCCAAACGACCAAAGGCAACCTAGTTCACCATTTGAAATGGAAGATTGATTATTGAATTTAATTAGTTCGTTCTCACAAAAATTATTTGAGTTGACATTAAAGTCGGCAACCGGTTTAGCCAATAGGTAGGCATTGCGACTCGTTTCACTAATGCAACCATTTGATGTTGCTTTTAAAACAACTTTGTAGGCGCCTGGTTTTGCGTATTTATATTTAGGGTTTGTTCTGGTTGAAGTGCCATTGTTATCACCCATGTCCCATAGGTAATTGATAGCACCGTTTCCAATAACTGTTAAATTATTTAATTGTACATCATCGCCTTCACATGCATTGATAACTTTAAATTTCACATCAGGTATTTCGTTTACATTAATGGTAAATGTACTGTCTTTGAAAAATCCATAAGGTGATGTTACTGATCTAAGTTTAATTTTATAGGTGCCGTAGCCTGGAAATAAGTGAACTGGACTCGTTGCATCATCAATACTAGAACCATCTCCAAAGTCCCATTGATAAGTTAAGAAGCCTGAAGAAACAGTTGAGAAATTTTCGAAATAAATTTCAGAACCATCACAGATTACGGCAGGTAAACTATATTTAATTTGACCTTTTGGTGCTACAATAATTTTTCTTTTATATACAGTATCACAAGTTGTTTGTAAATCATTTATTCTTACATAAAGCCATACAACACTATCAACGTATTTAGCCGGAGAAGTGAAGCTTATTTTGCCATCTTGTGCATGGTTGTAAGTGATACAACTGTTTGGAAGCAAAGTGCCACTTTCAGTGGTTACCCAAATGGTGTTGTTCCATTTTGTATTGTAATCATTGCTAGTATATTTTCTTGGGGCTGTCATGTTCAACTCAAAAACCTCGTCAACAGGGTTAACACTATAGCCTCTGTTTTGATAATCGAAAATACCTGGAGAATTTAAAGCATGTGTAATTAAACCACCGCCAGGAGAAGGGGTTACAAAAAAGTTTTTTGAGATGGTGTCATTCGTTTTTGAATCGTCGGTATGGTTGCTATATAATTGGATGGTATTGTTGCCACTTTTTCCAAATACATTTTTATCGGTGAATGTAAATGAAAAGGTATCTCCCGCGTTAAGTGTGCCTGGAATATTATGCACCATGGCCGATTTTGAATTTAGTAAAGTTGCCACTTGAACGCCTGTGATAGGAAAATTGGAATTGTTTTTAATGGTACCTTTTGTTACCACCGAATAGCCAGCACAAATAGGATTCGGCAAAGGCAAGGTAAAGGTGTTCATCGATAAATCTAAATAGTACTCTATCGCACCAATATCTGGTGTATTTTTATTTCTTGAAACGCCTCTTACATCAGTATCAACACCGGTAACTGTTGTACCTTTATTACACATTAATAAAGAAGTTGGATGTAAATCAGAAACTGCATTTTCATTGATAAACAAAGGGTCGGTTGCAATGTTCGAACTCTTGAATCCAGCAGAATACATATCATTCATTGTTGAACGAGGTGTGCTAACATAACCATAATAGGTATTGCCAGAGCAACGCAAATCGAAGTTGTTATTAATAAAATTGGCAGGTGATACACCAGTGAAATCATAATATAAATATTTAGTGCCTGTACCTTGATAGTCACATGATAAAATATTGTTTGAGAAAGTATTCCAATAGCCGCCATAAATCACATAGGTGGTACTATTGTTATTGATAGTGGTACCCGATACATGCGCAAATGTATTATTTGCAATACTCAAAGCGCTGCCAAAAAAGGTTGCATAGTTGTAAATGTAATTGTAATTAAACCCTGTCGTTCTGCAGTGAATTGAATTGCTGTTTAGGCTACTATTTCTTGTAGCATTGTTAAAGTTGTAATAGTACAATGGGTAGATACTGTTTGTAGAAATACCAGAACCATCAATGTTATAAATTCTATTTCTGTCAAAGGTACCTGTAGCATAATTCAAATAAACACCATACTTAAAAGAAGTAACTGTGTAATCCGTATTATGAACTATATTGCCTGTAAATTCTGTGTTAGAAGTGTACGAAATAAAGAAACCGCAATAGCGCCAATTTTGAATGTTGTTATTGGTAAACTTGTTGCCAGATGTAGCATTGTTCAAAGAGCTGGTGGTAGGACCAACCATTACAATGCCATAGTATGGACCATTGCTATTGCCAGTTCTTAGGTTGTTCGAATTAAACTGATTGTTGTTCCCTGCGTTTGAATAATTAAAAGGAGAGGTTGTGCCATTCGAAATCCATACATAAGCAGTTCCAGTAACAGCACCAGTCATTGAAGGACATCTAAAAGAACAATTATTGAAGCGGTTAAAGTCGGCAGCATTTCTAACCCAAACACAATAGCCAAAAGTGGCATTGTTTACAATGGTTAAATTATTGAAGGTAAAATAATCGGCTCCATTTAAATCGAGTACACCACCTGCAGCACTTGATGTAGGGGTAAAACTAAGTGTGTTGCCATTGCCATTAATGGTAATGGTATTAGTAGCACTTACACCTAAAATTGCAGGAATACTAACTTGTTGACTAAAGGTGGCCGAACCACTGGCAATATTAACGGTTATAGCACCTTGCACACCTGCACCACCAATCGCATAATTAGCCGCGCCACCATCACCTCTGGTAATGTTTCTTAAGTCGTTAATAAAAGCATTTATTGAAAGGTAGTTAGTACTTGAGGCTGCTGATGCTGGATTAATTGTATAAGTACCTCCATTAAAGGAAAATGCATACACTGAAATTAGTAGCATTGCCATTAGAAGCATGAACTTTTTGAAGTTGCTAACTAAATGATTGAGTTTGTAAATTTCTTTTTCCATATTTATTATTTGTCATGATTGGAAACAAAAATAATTTGTATAATTGCCGTATAACCTATTAAAGAGGTGTCAATATGTACTACTTTAGTACCAAAATGTTACTTTTAGGGTAGGTTTTTTAGAAAAGATGAAATTATTAAGAGAAAATATTAGAAAGGTAAGAGAATTAAGAAATTATACCCAAGAATACATGGCCGATCAAATGGGCTTAAGTATCAGTGGCTATGGAAAAATTGAACGCAGCGATTCCGATATCAGTCTTTCAAGGATTACGCAGATAGCAGCCATACTTAATGTGAGTCGCGCAAAATTGCTCGAATTTAATTCAGAAGAAATACTTAAAGAGGTTCAAAATGAAGATAAATTAATCGTAGATTCTAAGGCCAATTATACCAAAGTTGAATCTACAAGTATTAATCAAGACGACCTATCCACCTTGCTAGATATTATAAGATCACTTAGAGAAGAAAATAAAAAGCTAAAGGAAATGTTAAACCAAATGTAAGGTTTTACATCGTTTTATAATTAATTTAGGATAGCATTCAATTTGTTTTTATTTTAGGGATTGACGCATCCATTTGCTTTAAAGGCCTTCAGAATGCTTGTCCATTATCAATTTCAGACTTTAAAACTAAAATTTAAAAGATGAATAATTATTGATGCTCAGATTGTCTTTTATAGGTCATATTAATGTCAATATATTGTCAGCGTTAGGTCTATCTAATTAATAATTAGTTAATTTCGAAAAATCAAATTAGGAACGAGTCTATGAAGCAAAAATACATTTCTACAATCATCAAATATTTATTTTATGCTTTGTTCTTTGTTGCTTTTACATCAAAAGGACAGATTACGAATCCGGCACCTTATTGTTATCCAACAGCAGATTCAATGATAAGTGGCACTTGCACAGGGAGCGGGGGCAGTGCGGGTTATGGTTTTTGTATTGAAAGTGTCAATATTCTTCAAAATAACTTTAGTCAATCCTCCAATTGTTATGGCAGCAGTAATAAAGATGTCTATAGGTATTGGAATACTACGATATCATTCAATGGGGGTAAAACTTATAACTTGACTGTGACTTCACCACAATGTTCAAAAGGCTTTCAATTATCTGCAGGCGTATGGATTGATTTCGATCAAGATAATAAATTTAGCGCTGGTGAATTGTTAGATGCAACTGTTAGTAATAATTTATATCCCACCTCATTCGCTCTTGCTTTTAAGGTTCCTTGTAGTGTAAAAGCGGGTAAAACTAGACTTCGTGTTCGCATCCAAAAGGGTGGGAAGATTACAGGTGCAGACAGTTGCAATATTTATTCAGGATTTGGCGAAACTTGGGATTTTGATGTTACAATTGTAAAGCCTACAAGTATCAATTCGAATTTCACCCTTCCTGCCCAGGCCTACATTAAAAATCCGGTCCAATGTCTATATCCCCAATCAATTGGTAATGATTATTATGAATTCGCTTGGGATAAAGACAACGATGGCACCTATGAATCTAAGGGTAATGCCTATCCAATTTATGTAAGTAAATGGGACTCTGTTGGAACGAAATGTATCAAGTTGCGAACTACTAATTGTTTCGGAACAGATTCTGTCGTTAAATGCCTAAAAATTGTCCAACCATCCGGAAAACCTATTATCAATTTTTTTAGTTGCCACCGCCTTATTGAGATTTATAATGTTGCTATGATAACAGGACAATACGATAATGGTCCCTATACGTTTAACTGGGAAGTTTATGATTCCAGTTCAAATCCCCCTCTAAATTATAGCAATGGCGTTTTTCCATCGTATGGTTCAAATCGCTCTCCAGATCTACAAGTAGATTTTCGAGATTTTGGTAGACTATACACTGTCAAGCTAACCGCAACAAATGACCTAGGAACAACGGTATTAATTAAAAAAAAATATTTAAGAAGTTGGGATCTCAATGCTTATAGTTATTTAAATGCTCCTGGTTTTAATAGCAGAATCCAAAATGATTATGGTGATATTTTTGATGCAGGTGGTGAGAGTCAGAAGTACACCAATAATATGAAAAAGGGCAGTTGGATAGTTGTTAATCCTGATGCTACTAAACCAATTAACATTGAGTTCAGACAAATTAAGTTAAAGGATGTTTACGATTCTATTATTATTTATGACGATGATAAAATTAATCCTTCAAGGGTCCTCGCAGTATTAAATTCTAAAAACAACGGTACTTATCCCAAATTTAAGACCAGCTCTAATCGGTTTTGTTTTTATTTTAGATCCGATTCTCTTGGCAGTGATAGTGGGTTTAAAGCCGTGTTTTACAATGGCGATCACTATTATGGTCCAGGAAAACAAAATCCCAAAATAGGCCACAATATTATACACGTCAATGGCAATTCTGTTTTTTATAATGAAGGCGAAAATATTGAAACCATCAATTACGATCGAATTTGGACAGTGAATGATACTTTTCAAACGGCCGCTTATAATCTTGATACTTTTCGTTACAAATTCAAATACAGTGGAACACAAAAAGTGTGTCTCGAATTAAAGAATTGTGATTCCTCCATTAGGCGCTGCGAGAACATAGTTTTTTCTTCAGGTGAACAGGGCACTGCCTTCCTCGACAATAATTCCAACTGCAAAAAAGATGCTGGAGATGATTTTGTTCCTAATGTGAAAATTAATTTGTACGACAGTGCACAAAAGACAACCTCATGGTTTTATACCTCAGGGAATGGCGAGTATAATTTCAATAAACTTTCGGGTACCTATAAGCTTAGTCTTGATACAGCAAAAATGCCTTTCAAA
>CANFUB010000102.1 GCA_947450015.1 Bacteroidota bacterium
ACGCGACCGAAAACTTTAAAGCCATCTGTTAATTTGTTTTTTATATTTTCTAAATAGGCTAAACCCAATAAGGCAGGACCGATGGTCATGCATAAATACAACAATGAAGGCGGATATTTCTCGACATCTAAAAATGACAAGAGACTATAAAGCCAAGTCCTTTGTATTGACCAATCACTTGGATTGCCGTATAAATTACTTGCGCGCAATACAATGAAAAAAAGTATCAATGAGTAGCCTTTAATTTTTAAATAACGAATGCGCATTGCCTCTGAATAATCATTGGTATAGAGTTTTCCCAAACAATAACCTAGCATCATTAAACCTGTCCAAGGCAGGAAAGGGTATACTATTAGCATAGAATGTCCATTAATAATATCGTAAGGTTTAAACACACCATGGTGCATTACATCCCATAAAAAACTTGGCTTAAAATTGGTTTGTTGCTCAAAATAATCGAGTGTATTGTGACCAAAAACAATGGCTAATCCCAAGGTTAAAATCAACCAATAGGGCAAGAAAATAAATGCCCCCATGAATACCATACTAATGCCTATGGCCCAAATTACTTGCATGAAAAAGGCAGGGTAGCTCGGATTGAACGACCATCCAAAAGTGTTGACGACTATCTCTAAAAGTATAAGCCAAAATCCACGTGTTATTAAAAATCGACTGAGCTCGGATTTTGTTTTTCTTAAGCTTTGCAAATAAATGGAAGTGCCCGACAAAAAAATAAAAATGGGTGCGCAAAAATGGGTGATCCAACGTGTGAAATACAGCAGGGGAGTGGTGGTTGCCAAGTCCATGGGATTGGCAGTGTTGGCCGAGAAATGAAAATAATCACGCACATGGTCGAGGGCCATAATCACCATCACAATGCCACGCAAAATATCAATGGATTCAATCCGTTTTTTTATTTGTTGTTCCATGCTTATACACAACAAACATAATTAATTTCTAAAGAAAAAAGGTGAAGTGTAATTGAAGCAAGTAATTATAAAATAGCCATAAACAAACGCTGCATGCATACAAAAAGGATAATTTATGTAAATATTTATTATTATTGTATAACATGTCAGCAGAGCAAAATAAAAATACAATCATAGAATTTTATAGTGCCTTTCAAAACAAGGATTATAAAACAATGCAACAATGTTATGCCGATGAGGCTAATTTTAATGATGCTGTTTTTATAGATCTAAATGCAATTCAGGTAAAGGCCATGTGGGAGATGTTATGCAAACGCGGCAAAGATTTAACACTAGAATATAGCAACATTACAGCCGATGAAACATCAGGCACTGCAGCATGGATAGCAACCTACACCTTCTCCACAACTGGTAAAAAAGTGATAAATAAAATCGAAGCAAAATTTAAATTTAAAGATGGTCGCATCATGCAACATACAGATGCTTTTGATTTTTATATTTGGGCCAAACAAGCCTTTGGAATAACTGGCTTCTTAATTGGATGGACCAACTTTTTTAAAGGCAAAGTGCAGGCGAAAGCCAATCAAAATTTGATCACATTCATGAATAGAAATGGGAACTAAAATTTAAAACAAAATATTTCTAACCGGTTGGATTTTTTCTGGCAAATCTTGCTCACCAAGCATGTCTCTTAAATCAATTTCGATGTTGCGTACAATGCTGTAAATGGGCACATCATTAATAAGGCCTTCAAAAGGATTCTCACTATAGTCGCCCATGTATTCCATCAAGGTAAATACCCATGATACCACTAAGTTAAATGGAATTAAGAGCCATAAATAATTATCGCCCAAGGCATGGAATTCAGACAGCATTCCAAATGGTAACAAGAAAGTAAAGATGATAATGAAAATAGTACTCGTCGTAGCAAATTGCCTTGGCAGTGGTGTGTTCTTAATACGCTCAGTTGCACCTTGCTCTTTGTATAATTCTGTTATAAACGACTGTAATTCCATATGCCTATAATCATCAATTAGGCCTTTCTTTTTGAGGTTGGCTAAATGTTGCGACTGTCTATCTAATAATTGGGCTGGTATGTTTTTCTTTTCTCTTACCCAACGCTCGTCTTCGTCGGAGAGGAATGGTGCCATTTCTTTTTCCAATGTTGCAAAGTCAAATTGTTTTTCGAAATAGTTGCGATAACGTTTATTTACTTTTTTTTGGTGTTCCCACTGCGTGCGCTGGCGCATCGAATGTTTTAATGCATACAACCAAGCAATGTGTCGGTAAACTAAGGTTTGAATGGCGTTGTTAATCTCATTCTCATCAATTTCATTCTCGGTGTGGGTATTATTAATAAATGCTCGAGATGCAGAGCTGAAGCTTCTGCTTAAGTTGGTAATGTTGCCCCAAGCTTTGCGAGCCTCCCAACTTCTGTCATAAGATTGATTGTTCTTGAAACCCACATAAAAGGCCACAGCGGTACCAATTAACGAAACGGGCAACCATGGGATAGCTACCCAAGTCCAATGAAAATAGTCGTAACAGAAATAGGCAATACAACCTGTGAATAGCGACCATAGTATTAATCTCCAAGAGAATAAATACATAAATAATAAATCAAATTGGCGACCTACGTACATACTTATTTTGAGAGTTTAACAATGTCTTTAACTTCTAATATACATTTTCTATTGCCTTGTAAAGCAGCGTTAATCATTGCAATGCCAACTTCTTTTAAAGTGCATACAAAGTTTGGGAACAATAATCTTAGACCAGGATACATCCAATTGAAATATTTGTAGTATTTCAACGCGTTCTTTTGTCCTTTGGTGGGCAACATAAAGCCTGGTCGAAACATATAAGCCGCTTTAAATGGCAATGCCATCAATGCATTTTCTGTTTTGCCTTTGACACGGGCCCACATTGTTCTACCGCGTTCAGAACTATCGGTTCCACTACCTGAGACATAACAAAATGTCATATCCGTATTGACAGATGCCAATATGCTTGCCATGTGCATTGTTAAATCATACGTTAAATGATTGAATTCTGGTTCTTTTTTGCCAATTGAAGTTACACCTAAGTTAAAAAAACAGGCATTGTATCCACCTAATTGATCTGCAATTGGTGTTAAATTAAAAAAGTCGTTGTGAATGATTTCTTTAATTTTAGGATGTTTATAAAGAAAAGGTTTGCGATTGATGAGTAAAATACTTTCTACATCAGGATGCGCAATGCATTCTATCAATACACCTTCTCCAACCATGCCTGTAGCGCCAGTTATTATCACTTTAAGTTTCATTTTTTGTATGTTATTGTTTTTGGAAATTGTAAAGCTCTCCATTAAATGATAGAATAATTTGTATTTCTATTCTAATATGTAATTTAGTTTGATGGCCGAATTTCTAATGTCAAAAGTAAGAAAAATAAGTAAAACGAAATGAACAATTTTAGCGGTTAATTGATGTAAAAAGGCAGGTAAACAAATGTTATCTTACCTTAAATTCAAAATATACATCAACAACTTTAATCAATGAACCTATGCTTTTCAATTCAAAACATTGCCATCGACATCATTTAATTTTAAATGGTGAAAAAAAAACTAAGCATTGTAACATAGAATGAAATATTTTTGCACCGTGGAATATCAAATAGTAAAGGTTAGCAATAAAAAGCAATTGGACGAATTTATTCAATTCCCCAAAGGACTTTATAAAAGCGATAAGAACTATATCATGCCGCTCGACAAGGACATTGCGGCTGTATTTAATGAAATCGAAAATCCTGCCTACAAAACAGGGGAGTGCATTCAATGGTTGCTTTATCAAAAGAATGAAATAATTGGTCGCGTTGCAGCATTTTATAACAAATTGCCAAGAACTGGCGTTATCACAGGTGGTATTGGCTTTTTCGAATGTATCAATAATCAAGAGGCAGCCAATTGTTTGTTTGATGAAGGTAAAAAATGGTTGAAAGAACATGGTTGCACCTATATGGATGGACCAATTAACTTTGGCGAACGCGATAGCTTTTGGGGCCTAATGGTAGATGGTTTTGAAAGTCCTAGTTACCGTGAGAATTACAACTTAAAATACTACAAAGCCCTCTTCGAAAATTATGGATTTGTGCACGAAATTGGTCAGACCACCTCACTCATTCATGAAGGCATTTTTAATTTCGAACGCTTTAGTAAATTAGCGAGTAGAGTATTTGCTAACCCTACCTACACATTCGATCACATTCGCAAAAACAACCTCGAAAAATACGCAAAAGACTTTATTGAAATCTACAACCAAGCATGGGCGTTTCACGAGAATTTTGAGCCTATGACAATGGACAAAATAATGGTGTTAATGAAAATGATGAAACCCATTATAGTTGAGAATCTAAATATATTTGCCTATGCAGATGGCAAGCCAGTGGGTTTTTACATTACTGTTATAGACGTGAACCAAATTTTCAAACATGTTAATGGAAAATTAAATTGGATTGGTAAACTTAAATTCTTGTATTATAAACGCAAAGTTAAACGCATTAGAGGCATTGTTTTTGGCGTTATACCCCAATATCACAATACCGGTATGGAAGTGGCTTTGATTATGAAATTCCGCGAAGCCATACAAAGACAAACACAATATTCTGAAAATGAATTGGCCTGGATTGGCGATTTCAATCCAAAAATGTTGAGTATGTTCGAGTCTATGGGCGCACAGCCAATTAAAAAGCACATTACTTACCGCTTTCAATTTTAATTTTAAATCGTGAATTTACTTTTTATTGCCAATCGCTTTCCCTATCCACCCTTTAGAGGCGATAAATTGAAAATTTACAACCTAGCAACTCAGTTGTCAAAGCAGCATACTCTTCATCTTATAACGTTTGCTGAATCGGATAAGGACTATAATTATATCCCCGAATTGCAATCCATTTTTAAAACCATTGAAGTCGTTAGATTACCGAAATGGAAAAGTGTTTTGAATGTTGGATTAGGCATGTTTGGTAAACTGCCTTTACAAGTAAATTATTTCAAAAGCACTCGATTTAATAATGCTTTATCGCAATTGTTGAAAAAAGAAAAGTTTGATGCCGTGCACGTCCAACACCTCAGAATGGCCCAATACGCTATCCATAAAAAAGAACTAAAACGCATCCTTGACTTACCCGACGCATTTTCTCTCTACTGGCAAAGAAGAAAGACCGTTAAACGCAATATATTGGTAACCCTTTTAGATAATATCGAAAGCAAAAGGGTAATGGCGTATGAAAAATACATTCTAAATGAATTTAACCTTAACCTGGTTTGTTCAGTAGAAGATAAAAACTTTCTCATAAAAACACATGGCATTGCTAATATCAGTGTTTTACCCAATGGTGTTGATACGCACAAATTTAAACCCATGGTACATGATTACAGTGCAGCAGATACCTTGCTTTTTACAGGAAACATGGATTATGCACCCAATGTGGATGCTGTTGTTTATTTTGTAGAAGATGTTTTTCCGCTGATTAAAAAAGAGCATCCAAACGTTAAATTTATTATCGCTGGTCAACGTCCAATAGACAAGGTTTTAGCCCTGGCCAATGGACATGATATTGAAGTAACAGGTTTCATACCTGAATTGCAAACGATGTATAATTCTGCTAGCATTGTAGTGGCACCACTCAGATTTGGCGCAGGCACACAAAACAAAGTTTTAGAGGCCATGGCCATGGGTATTCCTGTCGTTTGTTCTAATATTGGCTTCGAAGGTTTGGGCATTGCCGATGGTGATGGCGCCTTTATGAGAACCAATGCAAAAGATTTTGCCCAAACAGTAAATTTGTTGTTAAATGATGAAGCCTTGCGTAAATCAACTGGTATCAAGGGTTCTGAAGCAATTGCGGATAATTTTAGTTGGGAAAAAATTGCTGCTTTACTCGACAATTATCTTTCTCATTAAATCGCCTTAAATAAAAATAATTTTAATAGGTAAAATATTTATTTTTGCAGGAATAATTATGGCTCAATTTGAATTAATAATGCCCAAAATGGGTGAGAGTATTGCCGAAGCAACCGTTACCAAATGGTTGAAGAACGAAGGTGATATGATTAAACTTGACGAACCAGTTGTTGAAATAGCAACTGACAAAGTAGACTCTGAAGTGCCTTCAACATACGAGGGTGTTTTAATAAAGAAATTATGGAACGAGGGTGATGTGGTACCTGTAGGTGCTGCAATTGCCTTAATCGGTACCGAAGCAGGCGCTAGTGCGGGCGCAACTGCAGAGCCTAAAAGAGAAGTTGTTTCAGAAACAGTTGCTCAACCAGTAAAAGTAATTGAACAATCGATTGATGCCGCTGCTGCTGCAGTGCATGTATCGAATTCTGATGGTGCAAGATTCTATTCACCATTGGTATTAAATATTGCAAGAACCGAAGGTATTGGAATGGCTGAGCTAGATCAAATTCCTGGCACAGGCAAAGAAGACCGCGTTACCAAAGGCGATATTCTTAAATACATTGAGGGTGGTAGAAAATCTCAAAACGCTGTTGCAAGTCCTGCCCAAGTGAGCGCTCCTGCACCTGCTGCAGAAGTTGTTAAAGCTGCACCTGCTAAACACGAAGGACCAAAAGTAATGATGATGCCTGGCGATGAAATTATCGAAATGGATCGCATGCGCAAATTAATTGCCGATCACATGGTAATGAGTGTTACAACTAGTCCACACGTAACTTCATTTGTTGAAGCCGATGTAACTAATTTGGTGCTATGGAGAGAAAAAAACAAAAGCAGATTCGAGAAAAAAGAAGGCGAGAAAATTACTTTTACGCCAATTTTTATCGAAGCCGTTGTTAAAGCCATTAAAGATTTCCCAATGATTAATATTTCATTGGATGGCACTAACATCATTAAACGCAAAAACATCAATATCGGAATGGCCGCTGCTTTACCTACTGGCAACTTAATCGTACCAGTAATTAAAAATGCAGATACCAAAAATTTATTGGGTCTTGTTAGAGAGGTAAACGATTTAGCAAAACGCGCAAGAGAAAATAAATTACAGCCTGACGATATTCAAGGTGGTACTTATACTTTAACAAATGTTGGTACTTTTGGTAATGTAATGGGAACACCTATTATTAACCAGCCACAAGTTGCAATCCTCGCAGTCGGTGCTATTCGCAAACGTCCTGCTGTATTAGAAACCGAGCATGGCGATGTTATTGCCATCCGTCACATGATGTTCCTAAGCCATAGCTACGACCACAGAGTGGTTGATGGGGCTTTGGGTGGAGCCTTCGTAAGACGCGTTGCTGATTACTTAGAGCAATGGGATGTAAACAGAGAAATCTAATGAATATTGGTCGTTGCCGACCCATAACCAAAACTTTAATACATATTGAATCCCGGCTTAGGTCGGGATTTTGTTTTAAGAAGCATAAGAATTAATGTGATGCCTCAAACAACATCTGCGTGTATGCATTCTGAGGACTCTTAAATAAGGCTTCTGTTTCACCTTGTTCAACAATCTCTCCATTCTTCAATACAATGATGCGATTGCAAAACCATGCAGCCACAGCCATGCTATGGGTAATCATTAAAATGGTTAATTGCTCGCTTTTTTGTAAATCCTTTAAAAGGTTTAATATCTGAGCTTGAACTGATAAATCTAATGCTGAAGTTGCTTCATCGCAAATAAGCAATTTCGGTTTTGCTGCCAAAGCACGGGCAATGCACAACCTTTGTCTTTGACCCCCACTAAAATTTGAAGGGTATTTCTCTAAGTCGCTGCTTTGTAAACCAACCTTCACTAATAACTGCTCCATTGCAGCTTTAATCTCTGAATTTTTGATGTTAGGTTGGTGTTTATTGAACACCTCAGCCAACATTGTTTTTATTTTTAAGCTCGGATTCAGCGCTGCAAATGGATCCTGAAAAACCATTTGAACATTGGAAGACAATGCAGCTTCATTCTTAAAATTAAAGCTAAGCTTTCCACCACTGGCTTGTTCTAAATTAACTAATATTTTCGAAATGGTGCTCTTGCCCGAACCCGATTCACCAATTAAACCGATGCTTTCACCTTCATTTATTGAAAATGAAATATGTTCTAAGGCTTTATAGGTTTCGTTATAGGTTTTATTGAGGTCATTAACCACTAAAATTGATTGATTGCTTATTTGGTTAGGGATAAGCGGCACTGCTTCAAAATCGAGGGTTTGTGCATCTTTTAAGGTTGTAAGGTAATATCCTTTTTTATCTGCCGAAGGTTTACAAGCGAGTAGCGCTTTTGTATAAGCATGCGTTGGATTCGAAATGATTTGCTGCGTGGTGTTTAGTTCCAATAGCTCACCTTTGTACATGACGGCTGTTCTATCAGAAAATTCACTCACAGCATCTAAGTCGTGCGAAACAAATAACATGCTCTTGTTAGTGGTTTTACAAATGCGTTTTAATAAACC
>CANFUB010000103.1 GCA_947450015.1 Bacteroidota bacterium
ATTTCGATTGTTCCACAATATGGATTAACCGATGCCGAGGTAGAGCAAATGTTATTGGCGAGTTTTCAAAATGCGGAGCAAGACATGCAAAACAGATTGTTAGCCGAGTCGCGCACCGAAGCAGAACAATTGATTTACCAATGTCAGAAATTAATACAAGCCAATGCCGTATTACTGACAGAAATTGAAATTAAAGAAACGGAACGCTTATTGAATGAATTAAAAACAGCAATTGCTGGCAGCAACCGTGATACAATAAATGAACAAACCGAACGTTTGAATGATTATACACGACCATTTGCAGAACGTTTAATGGATACTGCCATCGGAAATGCTTTAACAGGAAAAAAACTAGATGCGTTATAAAATTATAATATTGTTATTGTTGCTAGGTAGCAAATTGACGCTAATGGCGCAAGATGAGCCACCAATTGAAGCACCTTTGCAACAACAAAATGTTGATACCGACGAAAAAATAAAAACCAAATTGGGTGTGAAATTCACCCTTGGTGGACATACGTTTTTGGGCAATGCATTCGATAAAGCTAAGCCAATGTATGGCTTCGGTGCAGGTGCTTATCAAATCATCGACCTCGACAAAGACAAAAACATTCAATTGCAATGGGAATTGAATTTAACATTTAAAGGCAGTAAATTTGGTAAACCTACCGATACATCCAATACCTATTTTAGTAAGATTTCTTTGTCTTATGCAGAGTTGCCTCTATACATTGGCTTTAAATTAACAGATGACAAAAACCCACTTTATATTTTAATGGGTGCTCAAATCGGTTACTTATTTAAAAGCAGTATCACGCAAGGGTTAGGCCAGTATGGTGAGGTACTTCACAATAATTTACCATTCAAAAGAATTGATTTTTCGCCAGCATTAGGATTCCGTAAGAGCCTGGGTAGCGGTATTTCTATGCAATTTACTGGCAAGTATGGGTATTCCAATATTTATTCAAGTAAATTTATTACCAACCCTGCATATAGCAATGTGTTTCCGCAATTCAAAGATGGTACCCACAATGCACACAATTTGAGTTTCGAATTGGCCTTCCTTTTCTAAAATCTGCACGCCTTTTATTTGTTTGCCTAACGGATTCATAAATCTAATTAAAAAGACCACTGCATATTTGATAGTGAACTTTTGTTTGAAATATTAAAAAGTGGCACCGACAAAAACGCAACGCTTTAATTTTTTCGCCTTACTTTTGCACCGTGAATTTTAATCGTAAACAATTAAGCAACGATCAGTTACTTACACTTTATAAAAACATACTTTATCCCCGTATCATTGAGGATAAAATGCTCATATTGCTGCGCCAAGGTAAAATTGGTAAATGGTTCAGCGGCATTGGTCAAGAGGCCATCTCTGTTGGTGTTACCATGGCCTTGTTAGAGGATGAATACATTCTACCTTTGCACCGCAACTTGGGTGTATTTACAACCCGTAAAGTGCCATTCAAAAAATTATTTGCACAATGGCAAGGTAAGAAATCGGGCTTTACCAAAGGCCGCGACCGCAGTTTTCACTTTGGAACCAACGACTACCATATTGTTGGTATGATTTCGCATTTAGGGGCTATGCTTGGGGTTGCCAATGGTATTTCGCTTGCTCATTTACTCAACAAAGAAAAAAAGATCAGTGTTGTTTTTAGTGGCGATGGCGGCACCAGCGAAGGCGATTTTCACGAAGCCATGAATGTGGCGGCAGTTTGGAGCTTGCCTGTAATATTTTTAATCGAGAACAATGGCTATGGACTCAGCACACCAAGCAATGAACAATTCCGTTGCGAACAATTTATTGATAAAGGCATTGGCTACGGCATGGAGGCTTATCAGGTCGATGGCAATAATATTTTAGAGGTTTATAACAAAGCCGTTGAATTAACCGAAAGCATGCGCAATGCACCGCGACCAATTTTGTTAGAATGCATGACCTTCCGTATGCGCGGTCATGAAGAGGCTAGTGGTACGAAATATGTGCCACCACATTTATTCGAAGAGTGGAAACAAAAAGATCCAATTGATAATTTCCAACAATACCTCGTCAATGAAGGCATCTTAAATGAGCAGTCAATTGAGCAAATTTACGATGAACTAAAACAGGGCATGGACGATGATTTGGCCGAAGTATTTGCAGAGCCCGAGGTTATTGCTGATGAGCAAGAAGAATTGAATGATGTATATGCAGAATATTCGCAAGAAATAATTGCCCCAGCAACATCTGCCATGAGCGATAAACGCTTGGTAGATGCTATTTCTGATGGTTTAAAACAATCGATGGAGCGCCATTCGAATACCGTTTTAATGGGACAAGATGTAGCAGAATACGGTGGTGTTTTTAAAATTTCAGATAATTTCTATAAACTATTTGGCAAAGAGCGTGTAAGAAATACACCTATCACAGAGTCATCTATATTAGGAGCTGGTTATGGATTAGCGATTAAAAAATACAAGGCCATAGTCGAAATGCAGTTTGCCGATTTTGTTACCTGTGGATTTAATCAAATCGTTAATAATTTAGCCAAGAGTCATTACCGCTGGGCGCAAGCTGCCGATGTAGTGGTGCGCATGCCAACAGGCGCTGGAGTAGGTGCAGGACCGTTTCACAGTCAAAGTACCGAGGCATGGTTCTTTCATGTGCCAGGTTTAAAAATTATTTATCCTTCGAATCCTTATGATGCAAAAGGCTTGTTATGCGCAGCCATCAATGATCCGAATCCAGTCATGTTTTTCGAACACAAAGGTTTGTATAGAAGCATTGAAGGGCAAGTACCAGATGATTATTATACCTTAGAAATAGGGAAGGCCTCAATTGCCGCATCGGGTAATGATTTAACAATTATTACTTACGGTTGGGGTGTTCAATGGGCCAAAGAAGTAAGCTCACAATTAAATATTGAAGCAGAAATAGTTGACTTAAGAACACTGTTGCCATGGGATAAAGAAGCTGTGAAAGCAGCCGTTGAAAAAACAGGTAAAGCCTTGGTATTACATGAAGATACAATGACTGGTGGTATAGGTGCTGAGATAGCAGCTTGGATAAGTGAACATTGTTTTAAATCGCTCGATGCGCCTGTAAAACGTGTGGCCAGTTTGGATACGCCTGTGCCTTTGGCCAAAGACTTAGAAGATCATTTCTTAGCGAAAAACCGTTTAAAAGATGCACTTCAGGAATTGAATGAATGGTAATTAAACCTAAAATAGCAAAGGCCATTGCAAGAAAAAAACATTTTTAAATTATTTTGTTTATCGCTTATTGTCAAAATAACAATTGCAATTGTTGCGATAGTATTTGAAAATCTAGACTGGTTTAACAATGGTGATGATCATTTTTTATGGGCCAATTTAAATTGGCAACATGTCTGTGAAGTCTATTTTAATTCCGATTCTGGCTGGTACAAAGTGATTGCAGAAAATGGCTATGCGCATGTACCGCTCAGTGAGAGTAGTAATTGGAGCGCACCGAATTTGCATTTTGCATTCTTTCCACTTTTTCCAATGTGCATTCGTTTAATCATGGACATATCAGGCATGGGATTTTATAGCGCAGCTTTTTGTTTAAATATAATAGTCCTTTATCCATTGGTAAGGTATTTTTATTTATTCATGGTGCACTATGGCATCGAATCAAAACAAGCTTTTAGAGGCGTTGTATTATTTCTTTTGTTTCCATTTTCAATGCACATTTATTTCATTTACACTGAAGCTTTGTTTTTTACTTTAGTACTTGCTTGCTTTTATTTCATTGCAAAAAAACAATGGTTGAAATTTGCAATAGCTGCGGCCTTGGTCACACTCACCCGTCCGAATGGGTTGATATTAATTATTCCTTTTTTCTTATACATTATAGAAACCAACGGAGGGTTCAAATGGGGCAATATTAAAGCATTGTTAAAGCATCCATTGGTATATGCTTTAATTGCGATGCCACTGGCTTTTTTTGTATGGATGTATATCCAACATGCCATCACGGGCAATTGGATGGCTTCTGCTGCGGCCCAATCAGGGTGGAAAAAACATTGGATGTTCCCATTGTTGGCCTTGTTTAGAAATGGATTTTGGCAAGAGCAATTGGCTTCTATCTATTCCATCATCATTATGTTGGTGGCCATTTATTACTTTAAAAAATGGGCGCCTTCTATCAATGCCTTTGTTTGGATTATTATATTGTTGCCGCTTTCTGCTGGTTCAGTTATAAGCATGACCCGTTATCTATCGATGTTGTTTCCCTTTTATTTGCAAGCAGCTGTTTCACAGTGGATGAATCGATACTATAAAACAATCATAGTGCTATTGATTATATTACAATTTGCGGTCTTAAAATTATGGATCGAAGACAATAGCCTGATGTATTAAATTGTCTATAAATTTATCTCAATTATTCATTCAACAATTGCATTTTTGCAGAACGATAAATGGAACTTAGTGCAATTTATAACAATTGGTTAAATTTAGGCAGGGCTATCACCCTAGTTGAAAATAACTATGAAGAAGGCCGTGCCTTGTTGAATGCTTTGCCATTTAATACCACTACACCAGTTGTTGGCATTACTGGTCCACCAGGTGCAGGAAAAAGCAGCTTGGTGAATGCACTTATTACCTATTTACTAAAGCAAAATTTAAAAATAGGTGTTATTGCTGTTGATCCTACTTCACCATTTAACTATGGTTCTTTATTAGGTGATAGGGTGAGAATGGCCGAACACTTCAATAATGAAAATGTATACATTCGATCTTTAGCAACACGCGGCAGCTTGGGTGGTTTATCGGCCAAAATTTATGAAATTACCGATGTTATGCGCCATGCGGGTTTCGATGTTATCTTTATTGAAACAGTGGGTGTTGGTCAAAGTGAGGTAGAGATTGCAGGTTTAGCGGATACCACTGCTGTGGTTTTAGTACCCGAAGCAGGCGATGAGGTGCAAACCTTGAAAAGCGGTTTGATGGAAATTGCCGATATTTTTGTAGTTAACAAAAGTGACAGAGAGGGTGCCGATATTTTTATTCGCAATTTAAATGCACTTGTGCATCAAAAACCTGCCAGTAATTGGAGCATTCCTGTTTTAAAAACGGTGGCTACAGCACAGCAAGGTATAGAGGAACTATGGATGGCTATAGAAAATCACAATAAGTTAAAAGAAAACAAGGAGCACCGACAATTGTTGTTATTAGAGAAAGCCGTACAATTGATTCAAAACGAAAAAATGAAAAGTATAAATAAATTAACCTTAAAAACCAATCTTAACAAGGCTTCAGAAATGGCGGGTTTTAATTTGTACCAATTCATTAAATCCTATTTAGATTAAAATAAATGATAGCCATACTAAGCGGCTCTGCCCGTAAAAATAGCAATACCATGCGTGTTGCAAAAGCAATACAACATAATATTCTAGCAATCTCTCCAAATGAAACGGTTCATATAGTTGATTTTAATGGATATGACATTCCATCCATTAACCATGGGTCAATGAACCCCAATGCCCTTTCTACTTGGCAATCCGAACTATTTAGTGCCATGAAAGAAGCGAGTATGATATTTGTGTTGACCCCAGAATACAATTGGTTTCCAAGTGCTGAAATTATCCAAATGATTCACACTTTTGGTGATACCCCATATGCCAGTGCTTGGCAAGATAAGGTGTTTGTAACTTGTGGTGTTTCAAATGGCAGAGGTGGAAGAATGCCAGCAGTTCAACTAGGATATGCGATAAATAAAATCATCAGTGTTTTTAATTTTGACAGTGTGGTAAGTGCCAAAATGTTTGAATCGCAATTTAGCCATAAAGCACTCGATGAACATGGGCATTCAACAGGAAATGAAGAGTATGATAAGGGCATGAAAGCCTTTGTTAACTACAATCTTAATTTGAATAATAAGCTCAAAAAATGAGTGGATTGAAAGAAAATCCTAATAGATTTATAAAAAAAAATGCTTTAATTTGCACTGATTTATGAAAAATTTAAAAGCGAACGAACTGGTAGCCCAAATAATAAAAGAGATTGAGAAAAACAGCGTTAAACCTGAAAAATTAATCCCTATGCTTAAAGAATTGCGTGAATTGGCTAAGACAGAAGAAGATCCTTTGTTAACCCGTTCTATCCGTTTAGTATACGAACACCTTGAAGCCAATGGTGGATGGGAGTTTCAAACATTAGAAGACAGTGAAGAGGTTGAAGAAAATTTAACGTACTTGATTTCATTGTACGAAAAAAGTGATAACAAATACAACCGTGATGAGATTCGTGAAATAGCGAATAACATGACAGCTGCAGCTTAATTTGAGAGCTCAATTTCGCCATATTGTTAATTTTGTTTTGTTGTTGCTTGTAGTTGTTTACAGCACACCGATACAATTTTTGCACAATTGTGAGCGATTCAACGAGCACCACACATCAGCAACCATAGAATCGCAGCATCACGAATGCTATTTGTGTGATATCCAATTAACCAGTTTTCTTACAACTGCACCCACCGTTTTTAAAGCCATTTTATTGGTGTTAGCAGCTTTTGTGGCCGCTTATTATCAATTAAAACTTACTGAATACAATCAACAAATTTCGAATAAGGGTCCGCCTGCATTAAGTTATATCTCATAACTTATTCTCTTAACCCATTTATTCACCTTTAACCCTTGGCATTTTTGCCATGGGTTAATTTAAAAAATTTGTATTGAAATCAATCATCATTAGCCTGCAATTATTATTCGCATGTTCACTTTTTAGTCAAAAGAGTGACTGTCATTTTACGCTCAAAGGAACCGTCATCGATAGTGCCGATAATAAACCCTTGAGCCTTACAAACATTGAGTTAATCGGTGTTAAAGGCAAATCAATTTCGACCGATAAGCTAGGGCAATTCATCTTTGCCAATTTGTGTAGCGATAGTCTTGAATTACACATTAGCCATTTGCAATGCGAACACATACACCTGCGTTTTAATTTAACAAAAGATACTTCCATTGTCATTTTTTTACAACATAGCAACCATGCCATTGGAAAAGTAACGTATACAGCCAAGGCCGAACAAGAGAGTATTGATAAGTTGAACTTAAGAAAACTCGACCTGCAAAAAGGTGGCAGTATTTCAGAACTAATGCAAGGCATTGGAGGCATTACACTGCTTAAAACAGGTGGTACCATTTCTAAGCCAATGGTCAATGGTTTGCACAGCAACAGGGTGATTGTTTTAAACAATGGCATCCGTCAGGAGGGTCAGAATTGGGGCATGGAACATGCGCCCGAAATTGATGCTTTTTTAGCTACCGAAATAGAATTGTTAAAAGGTCCTGAAGCCTTGCGCTATGCGGCCGATGGGGTTGGAGGAGTTTTAATGGTTAAGCCAGCATCGGTATTCAATGAAAAGCCCCAACAGGTGAAAGGGGAATTCAATTTAATTGGTGCAACCAATGGCAGAGGAGGCAGTAGCTCTCTCATTTTAGGAAGCCAATTATTCAAACTACATCCCATTTATTGGCGTGTACAAGGTACTCTCAAAAGAAGTGGTAATTTAAAAACGCCAGATTATTTTCTAGCGAATACAGGAACCGCTGAAGCCAATTACTCTGCAGCACTCGGTTATCAAAATGAGCGACTGAAATTTGAAGTTTTTTATAGTGCCTTTCAAACAAAAATTGGTATTTATAAAGGCGCACATGTAGGCAATATCAACGATTTATTGAAAGCCTTTCAATCGGATACACCTATGTACAAGGCTAATTTTACTTACGCGATCGACCGTTCATATCAGCAAGTAAATCATCAATTGTTAAAGACCAATGCAGAATGGCAATTAAATTCTAGTAGTAATTTACAACTCACCTTGGCCTATCAAAAAAACCACCGCCAAGAATACGATGTATTGCGCACTTCAAATGCTTTTAAAGGACCCGATTTCGATTATTATATCAATACCCTAACTGGCGATTTGGCCTTCGTCAAAACAAATCTGCACAAGGTAAAGTGGACAATGGGGCTGAATGCCATTCACCAAGCCAATAGTTATACTGGTAGGTTTTTTATACCTGGCTTTTACAACAAAGGTGCAGCCACCTATTTTATAGCTGAAAGAACATGGGCCAAATGGCAATTAGAGACTGGCTTTAGATATGATTATAAAAACATCACAGCTTATTTGTGGCGTGGTAATAATTTACGCGTACGCAATTTGCAATTTAACAATGCCACTTATGCCATTCAATTGCATTATCAAAAAAGCAAGACCTTGGAATACATTTTCTCGAGTGCTAGTGCTTGGCGACCACCTGCACCCAATGAGTTATACAGCAACGGTTTGCACCAAGGTTTGGCCAGTATAGAAATTGGCGATTCTGCATTAAAACCAGAACGCTC
>CANFUB010000104.1 GCA_947450015.1 Bacteroidota bacterium
ACGTACCCACAATCGGCCGATCCAAAAGTATTGACAGAAGACTTTTTATGTTGGGATACCATTAGCCAATTGCGTAAGATAGGACCAGATGTAACGGTATTCGTGCCAACTGCATTCAGTCCTGAGGGTACAGGACCGAAATTGAACAACACGTTCTATGCGGTGGTGAATGGAGAGAAAACCTTCCACATCGAAGTGTTCAACCGTTGGGGTGAATTGCTTTGGAAATCGGATAACAAACATGAAACTTGGAATGGCAAATTCAAAAATGAAAACTGCCAACAAGATGTCTATGCTTGGGTAGTAAAAGTAACAGGATATGATGGAGAAGACTATAGATACGAAGGCACGGTAACCTTGTTGAGATAATTATTTCTTCGGCCCCTTTGGCTGCAATGGTCGTACTTCTAAATTCACTTGGTGAAAATTGTCAGGTGTTTTTAGAGCATATACCATCATTGCGGCCACATCGTGGGGCATTAGCATGTAATCGTGGGGTTGAATGTTCGGACTGTTGCGAAAAAAATCTGTTTTGGTAGAGCCCGGATATACGCAGGTCACTTTGATTTTAAAATCTCTTAGTTCGCGCCAAAGACTCTCCGAAAACCCTTTAACAGCCCATTTAGTAGCGCAATAACCGCTCACCATTGGCATGCCTTCTAAACCTGCGGTACTGGCAATATTAATTATATGACCAAGTCCATTGGCTTTCATTTTTGGCACAGCTAAGCGTGTGCAATAAAACATCGCATTCACATTGGTTTGCATCATCTCGTCCCATTCAGTCATGGGTAAATCTTCGACATTGCCAAAATAACCGAGACCCGCATTATTAATTAGAATATCGATTTGCTGATTGCTTGCTTCATATATTTGATGAAAGGCTTTTTCTACCGCTTCATAATTTCTAACATCTGTTGGAATGAAGGTAAAATTAGGATGCGCCTCTGGATAGGCATTGCGACCTAAACCAAACACAATGGCGCCTTCTTCTAATAATTGTTGACAGAGGGCTGCACCAATGCCTTTGCTTACACCTGTTACCACAGCAATTTTATTCGATAGATTCATGGCACAAAGTTAAGCGAAGCAAAAACCTTTTTACAAATTTCTTTGGGCTTGTGCAATGTGTCGGGCGTTATGTGCGATAATAAATTGAAATACATCACCTAATTTTAAACGAATGAAAGCTGTTAAGGAAATCGGAATTTTAATGGCATTGATGTCCTTATCGTTGGCCGCTTTTATTAAATTGAGAAGGGCTTCAGATTGTGTAATAAATTTAGAGATAACTTCATGCGCATTTAAATTATTTTTCGGTACATGGTTTTTAAAAGCTTTCATTTTTTTCATGTATTGGCCAGGTTCCATTAAGCGGGTAAAATAATCGCCCAACCATGTGCTTTTAAAAACGGTATTACTACTTGAAAAAGCTGCTTTGTTTAAGCTTTTGGAAATGGCCGGTATATAAAAGTCGCCATATGAATTCAAATGATCGAAACATTGTGCTATGCTCCAGCCACCATTGTTAGCGGGCTTTAGCAGTGCCGCGTCTGTTAAATTCTGATAAACAGAAGTAGCTGCATTTAACTGAGATTCTAAGCGCTGTTCTAGCTGACTTAGCAAAGTGGATTTGTTGATGGATTTCATATTTAAATAATCAATGCAAAGATGGTGGTGGATTAAAAAATAAAAATTGGTAATTACCAAGATTTAGATTTTTATCTTATTGATTAGTTTACTAAAATTCGTGGCATCAATGCCTAAATAGTTGGCCAAATATTTATGCGGTACCAATTGCAAAATATGCGGACTGCGTTGTAAGAGTTTTATGAATTTTTGTTCAGAGGAAAAACACTGCAATTCAACTTGCCTTTCGAGTACACCAGACAAAGCATTACTCAAACCCTTATTAATTAGCAGCGCCAAATTCGGCATCGCTTGTATCATGGCTTGCAAATCGGCATTGGTGGTTCTCAAAAAACTGGAAGGTGTTAAGGTTTCGTAAAAATAGCGCGAAGGATGCTGTAGCATCAAGGCATCTATTACACCTCCGAATGAGGGTGCATAGGTGAAAAGAAGCGTTGCTTCACGGTCGTGCTCATCCAAATAAAAAACCCTTTGTACGCCCTCCTCCACAAAATACAAATACCTTTCTTCCTCTCCAATGGCCGTTAAAATCTCTTTTCGTTTGGCTTTAAAAGGTTTCCAAATTTTTAGAAAGGTGGTACACTCCTCTTCAGTCAATGGATGGATAGCTAACAACATATGCTTTAATTTTGTATGGGCTGTTTCCATCTTCAAACAATTATTCTATGATGATATCGAGGCGAAACAAAAGTCCTGTTAAATCCATTTTAGAGAACTTTGTTTTCTTCAAAGTATTCATGGTAGGGTCGATTAAAAAATTACGAGAACTTGTAAAATCTAAACCCGATAAATCGGTGTTGGTAAAAATAGAATCATGCCAGTCGCAATTAACAATAGTGGCCTTCGACAAATCAGTTTGTGTAAAATTAGCACCATGAATTTTACAGTTTTCGAAACTACTTTTGTTCATTCGTTTTTTATCGAATGAAGTGTAATCCATGTTACAATTTTTAAAATGTACTTCGAATAAAAAATCTTTAGAAGGCGAGAAATCTGCTCCCATTAATTTGCAATCGTTAAAATGGATGTCTTGCAAGCCACAAAAATTAAAACGCACATTGCTCAAGTTGCAATTGGTGAACTGGCAATCGATAAAATTTATATCCGATAGGGCTGCAAAATTGCAGTTGATAAATTCACAACTTTCATATTCCAAACGCTCACTTTTTTCAATTGAAAAATCAATGCCTTGAAGGGTTTCAGAATAGGTGTGTATTGTTGCCTTTTTATTGCTTGCCATAGCAAGGCAAATCTAATAAAAATAATGTTGTAATTTCCATCGTATTTCATTAACCCAAGTTAAGGAGATGGTACTTTGGATAGTCGTAACTTTGTACTATTCTTTTAGAAAATACTTATCATGACACAAGCAAATAAATCAGTTGAAATAATATTGGCACCACCAGCTCCACATATGGTTGGCGATGGTTTTAGAGTGCATAATTTTTTCCCTTCAGGTTATACATTTGGTTACTATAGAATGAGTCCCTTTTTTTTAATGGACTACAATTCAAAAGTTGAATTTCCTCCTAAGGACACACCGCGTGGTGTTGGGGTGCATCCACACCGTGGTTTCGAAACTGTAACCATTGCCTACCAAGGCAAGGTGGCCCACCACGATAGTGCAGGTAACAGTGGCGTTATTGGCAGTGGCGATGTGCAATGGATGACAGCAGGTTCGGGCGTGCTTCACAAAGAATACCACGAAGAAAAATATAGTCAACAAGGTGGACCATTTCAGATGGTACAATTATGGGTGAACTTACCCGCAAAAGACAAAATGACAACACCAAAATACCAAGGTATTGAAAGGTCACAAATGGGCTTGTACCAGTTACCAAATGAAGGTGGGACTGTCGAAGTAATTGCAGGTGAATACAAAAATACAAAAGGCCCTGCTACTACTTTTACCCCTATTAACATGTACAATATGCGAATGAAAAAAGGGGTCACTGAAACCTTTAATTTGCCTGAAACCTATAATACTGGTTTATTAGTCATAGAAGGCAGTATCAAAGTAAACGGCAGCGACCTAGTGAATACTGACCATTTTGTATTGTTTAAAAACGAAGGTGAGACTATAACGATAGAATTTGAGGAAGATGCTGTCGTATTGGTTTTAAATGGTGAGCCAATTAGAGAAAATTTGTTCCCGCATGGCCCTTTCTTAATGAACACTAGAGAGGAGATATTGCAAGCGTTTGATGACTTGGCTAAGGGGAAGTTTGGTCAATTAGAGGATTAGCAGAACATAACGATTTTTTAACACAAAAGGGAGTCAAGTCAGTTAACTGCCATTGACTTGGGACTTGCGATAATTTGTAAAGAAAATATTGAGGTTACTTTTCTAGCTAATTACTGAGGCAAATAAATATCTTTTTCAGGTTTGCGGAAGCTGGGTTTCCAAGCAAGGCCAACTGTTACTTGGTGTACCCAACGCGAGGGGGTTGCAAACATCAGTGAACCTTCAACAAACAAACCAATGTAGCGGTAGTCGGAGCTGAAAATAATTAAGTCAGATTGAACACCCAAGGAAGGGGCAAAACGGGTTTCGATATAGGATTTTTTGGACAGTGTATTTTCGTAGCCTACCGAGCTATAGCAGAGGCCTGGACTGATAGAAAACTTGGCTATTTTGTAAGTCCTGCCAAACCCATAATTAAAGCACAAGCGACTTTCCTTCATGTAGCCATTAGCAATGACCCCTTTGTTAATGCTCATGTTCAAATCGACATGAACAAAATCGCGGGCATTGAAATAACTCTCGCCCGATAATTTTACATAGATTCCTGGCTTGGGTAATCTAAAGCCATTGATCGAAGAATCTTTGGCGGGCTGCATGTAAATGCGACTAGCACCCAACGATAAAATTAAACTACTTGGTGGCACACCCATGCCTATCACATTGGCACCCCAACCAAATGCCATAACAGAACAAATGACACTGCGAAAAATGATGTGTAGGTATGGTTTCATTTTAGAAAGTCATAACAAAGTTAGGGAAGACCAATAAAATATCGCACAATTTATTTTTGCACCTTCACTCGTGTTTCATCTAGCATATGAAATCAATCATAATCAATCGCCTCATTAATAACTAAATTTGATAGCTCGGCAGTACGAATTACTTTCCTTACCTATTTAGGAATAAAGCAATTACTAGTTGGGCAATTTCTATTCTTTACATATGACATTTAAGATTGTTCACCCTTTTCGCATGGCCGCTATCTTTGGCTTTATGCTTTTAATAGTAATACTATTGGCCAATCATACATTCCGTGTTCACAAGGCACTACCGAATCCCTTACAATTATTGCCCATTAGTTTATCAAATATTACAACAAAATCGAACACCGCATTAAGAGATAGCATTGTTAACTTTGGCAAAACATTATTGGGCACACCCTATCTAACGGCTAGTTGTAATAAAGATGGATTCGATTGTTCGGGTTTTGTCTTTTATGTGTTTCAGCATTTCAAAATTGCAGTACCTCGTAGCTCTATTGAGTTCAATAATTTTGGTAAAACCGTTGCAATTGACAGTGCAAAAATTGGCGATGTAGTGGTGTTTTTAAGTCCTACCAAAAATGTCATTGGTCATGTAGGAATCATAACCCTTGCTAAAGGCATTGAAAGTGAATTTATCCATGCCTCATCGGGTGATGAAATGAAGGTAATAATTTCAAGTTTAAAGCAAATAGGTTATAGGAAAAGGTTTGTGAAGGTGGTGGATGTAATGCCTCATCCTCTATCTCCTTCTCCATAGGAGAAGGAGGAGAGACACTTTATAAGTATTGTTGTAATTTAATTATTTGGATGACCTGCAGCTAACCAATTTTTAATGGCAGTAATATCGCAATCGGACAAACTGCCGGCATTTTTTGGCATGGCAGAAAAACCAGCTGAGTGAAGAATTGATCCTTCAAATTTATTATTTGGTATGGACAAAATGGCTTTGTCATAGCTCGACAAATCATAACCGCCACCAGCATCGGTTGCAGAGTGACAGCCAACACACCATTTATTTAAAATGGGTTCTATTCTCGCTTTGTAGGTAAAGGTCGAATCACAGGTTCTGCAATTCGAACTATTTGGTGCACCTGATTTGATCCAATGCTTAATAATGTCTTTCTCGTACTTAGTAAATTGATGGTATTGCGATGGCGGCATAGAACCTGAATTAATTTGGGTCCATGAATTACTTTGAAAAGGATGATTGGCTTTGATGCTTTTCATAATCCCATCGTAATTACTTAAGTCGAGGTGTGAGACTCTGCTTGTTGCATTATGGCAGCCAGATTGGGTGCAATTTGAAACAAAGAGTGGCAATACGTCTTCTTTAAAACAAATATTAGGAGTAGCTACTTCGCTGGTACAATTCGTTAGAAAAAGAAAAGAAGCAAAGGAAACAAAAATTAGGGCAGAAATTTTAATCTTCATGTGTTTCAATAACTACGGCAAAGTTTATACCACACTACTAAAACCACACTGATTCTTATCATAAACACATTGAGAAAAATGGTGTTGATTTTATAATGAATTAAAAACATACCATTTAGTATGTTTTAATGAACTACTTTATTTTTTCGATAAATATAATAATTTTCCTCGTTGTGTTGGTTCTGATTAAACGAATCAATCAATTGGTATTGCTCATAAAAAGCCTTACTAGCAGATTTTGATACTTCAAATTTTTTGCCATAAGAATAGCTGTAAATGGTATCTAAAACTTGTATTTTTTTATCAAACACCACAAAAACTTTTTCCTTTGAAGGGCTTAATTGCTTCGCCTTAAACATCAAGGTTTCCAAATTGAGGTAAGCTTGGTTGGCTTTGGTAAAGTGTACAAAGGTACCCCATCGGTTTTCACGCGGAATAAAATATGGCCTGTAATGATAGTACATTACCCCCTCAATGGTAAAATCTGGTTCCGCTATTAAAACAGCACTATCTGATAGGTTCTGTTGGCACCAAATGCCAAACCTTTTGCTTTCGCTGCGATAGGAGGCAATATCATCGCTGTATTTGTCATAGCCCTTTAAGACTTGTACTCCTAATATAAAAACATTAATTACAACACCAATTAACACCAATAAACTGAGCATATTTTTGCGCGCTAATGTTGCTTGTATGGTATCGTATTGCAACCAAGCAAAGACCACCACCGTATAAAAATAGATGCCTTGGTGGTGTGATAAATTACCTTTAATGCAAAGTGAGAAAAACACCATCATCAACAATGCAAAAATTATAAAAAGGACGACCTTTAAATTTGGCAAAAACACCAATAAACCACCAACTAAAACAAGGCTCAATACATAAGCACTGAAATGCATCCGGTAGTTCAGATAATCATCGAAACCGTAACCAATTACCCAAAGTTCTTTAATGGAAACAAAGTCGATTACTTTTTTAGATGCCACCAATGAATTTGCATCGGGAATAATCGTGTAGAAACTAAAGCCTATGGCCGCAAATAACAGCATACTGGATAGTTTTAAAGCGGTTGTGAAACCATTGGTGCTCTTAAATTCTAAAAAGGTATAAACACCGATTAAACCGACCATCATGGTGGCGTATATATTGGTAAGGGCCGCCAACGAAAGCCAAAAAAAAGCGAGTACAATTTTATTTGGGGAACGCGAAAACGAATCGGCATACAACAACATAAAAAAGGCACCAATGCCATAGTTGCGTGCATTGATACCGTATTCATACAAACAATAAACGCCAAAAATTAAAAGCAATTTAATACCTAAAGGCAAAGGCGAACGAAACATTACCATGAGCACAATGCCAAAACTAAAAACAAAGCTTACAAGTGGTAAAACCCAGGTTGCATTAAAACCGTTGTAGGCCAGTTTGAGTACCGCATACCAAAGGATAGGATGCCCTTCGTTTTTTAAATAGAATGGCAAATCGGCAAAAGTGGGTGCACTAATGGCAATTGACAAGGCCCGCATTTCATCGCGCCAAAACTCATGTTTACTTAAACCTACACCAAAAAGTATTAGCCAAGCAAGTACACTTAAAAAAACAAGCAGTGATTTTTTATTGTTAAACACGGTCACAATTTAATAGGCTAATGTTTAACAATGTTAATCCTTTTTTAGCGACTCAAATACATGCTCTTCTTGCTGTAAATTTCTCTGAATTCAGGATCTTTGGTATCCTTTACAAACAAGATCGATTCACCTGTACTCTTCATCTCAGGACCTAACTCGCGATTCACATTCGGGAATTTATTGAAAGAGAAAACAGGTAACTTAATAGCATACCCTTGCTCTTTTCTCACAATGTTAAAGTCTTTTAATTTATTTACGCCTAACATTATTTTAGTCGCAATATTGATATACGGCACATCGTAGGCTTTGCAAATAAATGGCACTGTTCTACTCGCTCTTGGATTCGCTTCAATTACGTATACCTTCTCATCTTTAATTGCAAACTGAATGTTTAACAAACCGCGGATGTTCATAGAGAACGCTAACTTTTTACTGTAATCTTCCATGAGCTGTTTTACATTCTCACTTAAACTGAAGGGAGGTAAAACCGCGCTGCTATCACCACTGTGAATACCTGCAGGTTCAATGTGTTCCATCATGCCTATCACATGGCAATCTTCTCCATCGCATATTACATCGCATTCGGCCTCTTCTGCTCTGTCCAAGAAATGATCAATTA
>CANFUB010000105.1 GCA_947450015.1 Bacteroidota bacterium
CGCTGTAATAGCTTTTTTCATTTAAACTCAAGCCGTTTTGAACCCATTTAACTGCATTCATTTTACTGTTGCGGTCGTCGGCATCAACATAAATGCCCATGACAGAACTGACACCTATCATTTGTAGTTCGCCATTCACGGCCATCCAATCGGAAAGGTTGGTAATTTTATCAATTTTATCGATATAGGTTTTAAGTGGAGATAATCCTAGTTTTTCTATTTGTAAAGTATCCATGTATGAGCGGTACATGTCACCAATTTTTTGCTCATCGCTGCCTTCTTTCGCCTCTTTGGTTTTTAATACCTCATCGATAATGCCTTTGAGTTTAACCTCGCTATTTTCTTTGTCGATGATATGAAAAGCACCCCAAGTACCATCGGTTGCAGGAATGGGATTTAATTTTTTCCAGTTACCATTGGCATAACCGTCAAAATCATCTTGAGGGCGCACCGTTTTGTCGAGCGATGTCGTATCAAACGCTGGAATTATTTTTTCTTTAGATTCTTGCATGGTTTTTGGTGCGTTATTGCAGCTCATAATAGTTGTTGCAACAGTGGCAGCCACTAAAATTTTGGTGTAATTTAAAATCATGAAGCAAGAATAAGTTTTTTTTAGTAAATTTGAACAAGATGTTCGACAAAAGACGCCTTTTATTTTATTTTCTACTTTCCTTTTCATTCGCAACCAAAGCGCAAACGGAAGGTTTTCCGGTAATTAAATTCGATAAGGATACTGCGGATTTTGGCATTGTTCAAGAAGGTGATACCGTGCGTTATGATTTTAATTTTACCAATGTTGGCACAGCCGATTTGATTATTAAACAAGCTTGGCCAGCTTGTGGTTGCACACATCCTTCATTTACCAAAGGCGCTATTAAGCCAGGCGAAAGCGGTGTCATACATGTTGAATTTTTAAGTGTTGGATGGGGTGGGCACGATGTGGTGAAAGAAGTCATTATTATATCGAATGCCCCCGAGAATTATGCGCGTTTCAAGGCCACGATTATCAAAAAATCGCCCATACAAAGAGGACAACAAAGCAAGAAAAAATCTCCTAAGAAAAAGGGGGCTTTAAAAAAGCATTAAATTAGGAATGGTGATGATGCCCAAATTTCTCGTATTCATCGTGCTGATGGTGCGGGTGGGGTTCTTCGTTCCATTGAAATTTTTTATCGGGCGGTGGTCCTTGGTTTCTATAGATAATGGCTGTTATTAGGCCAACCAGTGCACCCATTAAATGGCTTTCCCAGCTGATGTTATTGCCTTGGGGTATAACGCCCCAAATTAAACCACTTTGTATACTCAAGACCGCAAGTGCTAAAAATTTCAGTTGTTTGTTATGGCGAATAAATCCACTGCTTAATAGAAAAACAACTAAAGCGTATACCATGCCACTTGCACCAATATGGTAGGCCGGTCGCGCAAAAATCCAAATCAATATACCTGTGGCGACATGGCAGATAAGTGTTACTTTAATAGCGATATCATTATAAAAATAATAGAGACTCAACATCCCTACAATAAAAGGCAATGAATTCGAAGCAATGTGCAATAAGTCGTGGTGCAGAAATACCGTTGTAATAATACCTAACAAATGGCTTTGATCGCGGGGATAAAGTGCTAAAGTATCGGTAAAATCATAATGCTGTTGCAAAACAAAAACCAACCAAATAGAAACAAGGTACAAACAAGGTATGAACCACCAATTGGTTTTTAACATATGTGCGAAGATAATTAATTGCGAAATAAAATTTATCTGCACTTTTGTAAGGTGATAAAAAAAATAAAGATTGTTCGACCAGTGAATCTTTTAATCGTTGCATTGACGATGTTCATTGTGTTATACAAGTTTAAAGATGAGGGAGCCGCTGACTATTGGTTCAATGCCTTGTTGTTAATTTTACCCGCTGTGCTTACCGCTGCGGCAGGTTATGTCATCAATGATATATTCGATACCTTAACCGATAGCATTAATAAACCTGATAGGGTCACCGTTGGTAAAACGATTACTAAATTACAAGCATGGGTATTGTATGCTGTGCTTACGATAATTTCTTTATTGATTTCTTGGCGTTTCAGTTTTACATACTTTAATATCAACATCAGTATTACTTTGTTATTGGCCCTTTATGCACTTAAGTTTAAAGCCTTGCCATTGATTGGTAATTTGTTTGTAGCCCTTTGCAGTGCAGCTGTAGTGGCTTCTTGTTTACTCATTGCCTCGTTCGAAACCCGTTCGGGCATGTTGAATTTTACAGGCTATATTTTATTTGCTTTTTTTACAAGTTTGATTCGCGAAATTGTAAAGGATTTGCAAGACATTGAAGGCGATAAAGTAGCAGGTTATCACACCTATCCTATTTTAATGGGAGAGCGCGGTGCCAAGGTCTTTTTATATGTCTTATTGGGTATGCAAATTTTATTATCTGGCTTGTATTCTGTTTTAGCTTGGGGAATAGGCATGCAAATAAGCGCTATCATCATGGGATTAATAACTATTATGTTATTTGCTTTTATGAATCATGTCGCCAATGCTAAGCACAAAGAGGCGTACCTAGAGTCGAGTAAGTTTATGAAATACATAATGGTGGTTGGGGTTATCAATTTAATTTTTAGTTAATTCATGTTACCGCCTTTTTTTAAATATAAAATCTTATTAGCGTCTCAGAGTCCGCGCAGACAAATGCTTTTAAGTCATAGTGGTTTTGAAACAGAAATCATCAAAATCGATGTAGAGGAGAATTTCGATGCGGAATTAAAAGCACATGAGATTCCGATGTACTTGGCTCAAAAAAAGAACTTAGCCTACGAACCTATTTTATCGAAAAATGAATTATTGGTAACAGCCGATACCGTGGTTTGGTTAGCCGACGAAGTACTTAATAAACCTGTTGATATGGCGGAGGCGAAGCTAATGTTGCAAAAAATTTCGGGTAATATGCATACGGTTTATACTGCAGTATGTATTCGCAGTCATGAAAAAAGCCATTTGTTTTATGACGAAAGCAAAGTGTATTTCAATCCAATTTCAGATGAGATGATAGACTATTACTTGACACAATGCCAGCCTTTAGATAAGGCAGGGGCCTATGGTATTCAAGAGTTTATTGGCTATGTTGGCATTCAAAAAATCGAAGGGTGTTATTACAATGTCATGGGTTTTCCTGTTTCAAAATTCATTCAAGAATTGAGCGCTTTCAAAGGCTAGCGAAGGGTAGCAAAGAATTTAATATTTTTTTTGTAGGTTTGTTGTCTTAAAATTAGACTGAGCAAGCCATGGAAGAAAGTGTATACCAACCCCAAAATAAAGTAAGAATTGTAACGGCTGCATCGTTATTCGATGGGCATGATGCTGCCATCAATGTAATGCGCAGAATTATTCAAGCAACGGGTTGTGAGGTGATTCATTTGGGTCACGATCGCACAGCCGAAGAGGTTGTAGATACTGCGATTCAAGAAGATGCCAATGCCATTGCGATGACTAGCTATCAGGGTGGTCATAATGAATATTTTAAATACATGTATGATTTGTTGCAACAAAAAGGAGCGGGTCATATTAAAATATTTGCAGGTGGTGGTGGTACAATATTACCCGAAGAGATAGCCGATTTGCAAGCTTATGGTATTGCTAGAATTTACCATCCAGATGATGGGAGAGCAATGGGTTTACAAGGCATGATCAACGATTTGGTAAGACAATCGGATTATCCAACAGGCAAAGATGTTACGCCAGATTTAAAACACATTGTAGAAAGAAATCCAAAGGCCATAGCTGAACTCATATCATGTGCCGAGAATTATCCTGATGCCTTTGTGCAATACCGCGAAGAATTGAGTCAATTGGCCAATCAGAAAAAAGTACCAGTATTGGGTATTACAGGTACAGGTGGGGCAGGTAAAAGCAGTTTAGTGGATGAGTTTGTTCGCAGATTCTTATTCGATTTTAAAGATAAAACCATTGGTATTATTTCGGTTGATCCAAGTAAACGCAAAACAGGTGGTGCCTTATTGGGCGATAGAATACGTATGAACAGTATTAAAAATTCACGTGTTTACATGCGTTCATTGGCTACCCGTCAAAGCAATTTGGCTTTAAGCAAACATGTTGACGATGCCTTGTTAATTTTGAAAGCAGCGCAATACGATTTGATTTTATTGGAAACCAGTGGTATTGGTCAAAGCGATACAGAGATAACCGACCATAGCGATGCAACCCTTTATGTAATGACACCTGAATATGGCGCTGCTACACAATTAGAGAAAATTGATATGTTGGATTTTGCAGACATAATTGCAGTTAATAAATTCGATAAAAAGGGTGCTGCAGATGCTGTAAGAGACGTTAAAAAACAATACCAACGCAATCACAAGTTATTTGATATTGATCCTGAGAATATGCCAGTGTTTGGTACCATTGCAAGCCAGTTTAATGATCCAGGCATGAATACCTTGTACCGCACAATTATAGATACACTCGATACCAAAACAGGCTCTGAATTCAAATCACATTTTAAAGCCAGCGACGAAATGAGTGAGAAGGTCTTTATCATTCCGCCATCACGCAACCGTTATTTAAGTGAAATTAGCGATACCATTCGCAAGTATAATAAGTGGGCGGATGAGCAAGCAGAGATTGCTCAGAAGATGTACCAACTAGATGGTGCAAAGCGCATCATGGAAGGCAAATAAAAAGCCTTTTTTATTCTACTTTTTTGGTAAACTTTTGTTTGCGCTTTCTTAAGAATTGTGTTTTTTTCTCGTCGTAGTAGGAGATAATACTGATACTACCATCGATTTCTAACATTCCTAAATTAACATCCTCAGGGGTCTTTAAGCCGTGTTCGCGAATGGCAGACATAATTTCCTCGTGCGTAATTTGTTGCTTCGAAATGTTTTTATCCATGAGTTTTCCTTCATAAATAAGCACTATCGGTTCGCCCTCTAGTATTTTTCTAAAGAATTTGAATTTAAAATTCAAACGTCTAAAAATAAAATTGAGAATAAATAAAAAACTGGCCGCTATTAAACCACCTTCTAAGCTTGAATCGCTCCCCACCATGGCGTTTTGCACAGAATTACTGATAAGTAAAATAAAGACAAGGTCGGTAATGCTTAATTGGGAGAGTTCCTTTTTGCCAAACAATAATAAGCCGATGATTAGGAACAAATAAACTGCAGTGGTTCTGATTACAATGTCGGTTGGAAATGCCATTAAATTCATACCCATCAAAATTACTGAATATTCGATGAATTCCATAAACGAAAGCAATTTGGTGTATTTTTTGATTATATTTGTATGAAATTAAAAGTACCCATTATATGAAGAAATCTTTTTATATCTCGCTATTGGTTTTAGTTCTAGGTTCTGGAGCAATGATGGCAAGCGTCTCAATTGACAAGCCTAAACCTAAAACAGCGGCAAGCAAGTCAAAGCCAAAAACAACGGCCGCAAAGCCGAAACCGAAACCTGCGCCAGCGGCGGTTCAGAACGACTCTGTTTTGGTGTGGTACAGTCCTACAGAAGGTTATGCAAAAGCTAAAAAAGAAAATAAAATTTTAGTAGTCGATGTATACACTGATTGGTGCTATTGGTGCAAGGTAATGGACAAAGAAACCTATACCAATATGGACATTATTCTTAAAATGAATAAGTATTTTGTCGCTGTAAAATTCAATCCTGAGAATGCGGCCATTCATAAAATTAACGACCAAGAATTGAGTTCAGATGCATTCCTTTCTTTGTTATGCAATGGCGGTAGAAATTCAGGTTATCCTACTACTTATTTTTGGAAAGAATTAACTGATAATTCAAAAGCATCTGCTTATCCAGGCTACAGAGAGCCAACAGGTTTTAATGATATTTTAAATACCTGGATTAACAAATAATCATTTTTCAATAGGAGCCCTTTTATTGTTGAATAAGAGGGCTTTTTATTGTCCCAATAGAACATGCGATTTAAGAAAAAAAAGTATCCTGCTTTAGAGCAAATTGAGGTGAGTGGTATTGCTTCAGAAGGTAAGGCCATCGCTAAACATGAAGGTAAAGTTATCTTTATTCCCTATGCGGCACCTGGTGACATTGTGAATGTACAAATCACGAAACAAAAAACCTCTTTTTCGGAGGCAAGAATGACTGAATTGGTAAAGCCCTCAGATTTACGTGTGACCCCTCAATGCAGTCATTTTACAAAATGTGGTGGATGCAAGTGGCAACATGTTGGCTATGATACACAGCTTGAATTTAAGGCTGCTCAAGTAAAGAATGATTTGCAAAGGATTGCCAAAGTAGAGGTTGGTAATTATTTGCCAATTGAAGGTTGTAAACAAAACTTTAACTATAGAAACAAGGTTGAATTTACCTTTAGTAATAAAGCTTGGGAAGAGTTTTTTGATAAGGAAAATCCGAAGCGTTTGCCTGCACTCGGTTTCCACATTCCAGGTATGTTTGATAAAGTATTGGACATCGACCATTGTTATCTTATTCCAGAAACAGCGAATAAAATTAGAACGGCTTTAAAAGATTACTCAGTAGATAAGGGGTTTGACTTTTTTGATATTCGCCAACAAAGTGGTTGGTTGAGAAATGTGGTGATTCGAAACAATAGTAAAAATGAATGGTTGGTGGTGTTGATTGTAACAGCTGATCATTCGGATGATTTAAAGGGTTTGTTTGCTCATATGTCGAATTTGTTTCCAGAAGTGGTTTCATGGAACTATGTTGTGAACGCAAAACAAAATGATACATGGACGGATTTAACAGTGCACAATGCCATTGGTCAGGCGTATTTAACAGAGCAGTTTGAAAATTTGAAGTTTAAAATTCGCCCGCAATCTTTTTTTCAAACCAATACCGATCAAGCATTGAGGTTGTATCAAATTACACGTGAATTTGCTGATTTGCAACCCCACGAAAATGTATATGATTTGTATACTGGTACTGGTACCATTGCTTTGTTTGTGGCAGCTATGTGCAAACAGGTTGTGGGTATCGAATATGTGGATGCAGCAATACTCGATGCAAAGGACAATGCAATAGTCAACCAAGTTGACAATGTGCATTTTTATGCAGGTGATATGAAATTGGTTTTGAATGATGAACTGATTGCAAAGCACGGTGCGCCCGATGTAATCATTACAGATCCTCCCCGCGATGGAATGCATCCAGATGTGGTGCATAAGATTATTGCCTTAAAGCCACAACGCATTGTGTATGTAAGTTGTAATACAGCAACCCAAGCGCGCGATATCGCTTTGCTTTCTGAGTTATATGATGTTGTAAAAGTGCAACCAGTAGATATGTTTCCGCACACCCACCACGTAGAAAATGTGGCTTTGTTAAGCCTGAAATAAATTTTATTTAGTTAACATTTTAGCATCTAAAATGCCTTTCATTGTTTCAAAATCTTCTGGATTTTGAAGGTAGCCTACTTGTATGCTGATGACCTCGCCAGTTGATGAAATTTGTATATTTGTTTCATACAATTGGTAATTGATTCTTCCAATTTGTTCCCATGCAATAAATACGGGTCTTTGATAGATGTGCAAGCAATATTTAATCCCTGTATCATCAATAAAAATGAAACATTGGCGTTTGAAATAACTGATTTTTAATTTTCTTAAAATAAGATAAATAATTGCAAGCAAGGGGAAGAGTAAAAAAGAACCCCATAAAAAAGTTGGATAAAAAGCAATGGATGAAAACATGGCCACTATAAAAAAAGTGGCTGCTGCCGGTGCTTCTGCTTTGTTTCTGTTAATGGCAAATAAATGCTGCATATGGTTCGGCAAATTTATGACTTTAATCCATTCATTTAGAAATTATCGCAAATCTTTCCTTCCCTTGCATGTCTAGGTGAATTTCGCAATTCAATTGGTGCAATGCACAATAGTGTTCTAATGCTTCAACATAATTTGGGTTCATCTCAAAAAAGATGTTCGGGAAGGCGCCTGGTAAAAATGTTTGAATAAGTGATTTGTAAAACAACAATGGGTCGGGATGGTCGACAAAAAGTGCGAGGTGCGGTTCGTGCAACAACACGTGAGGTGCCATTGCGTTGCCTTCGGTTCGGTGAATATAAGGCGGATTGCAAATAACAATAGCTGGTGTTGCGTATGGCCAAGTTTGTGTTAATAGGTCGTGCTGATAAAATTGAATGGTGTTCTGAGTGAAGTTTAATGCA
>CANFUB010000106.1 GCA_947450015.1 Bacteroidota bacterium
ATTCGAACCGTCGCAGAAGAAGCAGGTATCGAAGAAATTGAAGCCGATTTAAAAGGTTTAATTGCCCATTGGGAAAACATGGTATCTGCTTCGCGCAATGCCAAACCGCCTTTTAAAGTACTTGGTGAAATCTCAAGAACCGAAGCCTTATTGCGCGACTTATTAAACGATGATTTTTCTGCAATTCATATCAATGATGCTGAATATGCAAATACCATTAAAGACTATGTAAGCAGCATTGCCCAAGGGCGCGAAGGTATTGTTAAACCTTACACAGCCAGAATCCCAATTTTTCAGCATTTCGGAATTGATAAACAAATCAAATCTTCTTTTGGGAAGAATGTTATGTTTAGCAATGGGGCCTATTTAATAATAGAGCATACCGAAGCCATGCATGTGATTGATGTTAATAGTGGAAGAAAAACCACCGATGCCTCAAGTCAACAAGAAAATGCACTGAAAATAAACATGGAGGCTACCAAAGAAATTGCGCGTCAATTGCGACTGCGCGACTTAGGTGGTATCATTGTCATCGACTTTATTGACTTAAAAAGTCCAAATGCACGCAAAGAATTACACGACTCTCTAACTGCTGCGATGAAACCCGATCGCTCTCGACACAATATTTTGCCGATGAGTAAATTTGGTTTAATTCAAGTAACACGCGAACGTGTCCGTCCAGAAATGAACATCATTACATCCGAACTTTGTCCGAGTTGTAATGGCACTGGTACTGTTGTTTCGAGCATGTTGTTAAGCGATAATATTGAAGAAAAATTAGCGCATTTATGGTTGACCCAGAATGTTAAGAAATTAAAACTTAAAGTTAATCCAATTATTAAGGCCTATTTAACAAAAGGAGGCTTTAAAAGTATCAGATGGAAATGGTATACCAAATATAAGAAATGGGTTAAGATAGAAGAAGATAACAATACCCATCTTACCAACTTTGCAATTCTCAATGAGAATGGCGAAGAAATTAACTAAGCATTCAATTAAAATTACACATTAATACAAATAAAAAAGCCTCGAATTTCGAGGCTTTTTTATTCTAAAATCTTTCTTATTCTCCGCCAATATCAATTGCATTATTCACTTTGGGTTCCAATGCCTCGAGTTTTTTTCTTGCGATTTCTAATATTTCTTCATCTTTGAAATTTTCAAGTACACTGTTTAAAGTCGCCTTCGCTTGAAATTGGTCGCCTTTTTTCAAATAATAATCAGCCAATAAAACAAATGTTTTACCTAGCCAGTAATCGTAATTGGCATACTGGTTGTTAAACTCCATAATGCTCTTTTTACACTTATCTAAACTGTCTTGCATATAACGTGTATAAGCTTCGTAGTATTTAGCTTCTGCACCATAGATGTCTTGCGAATTTGTTTTAAGTGATTTGCTAAAGAACATTTTGGCTGGTTTGTATAAGCTGTCATGTAAGTAAAAGCGACCGATGGTATTATTACTTAAACCTTTTTCCTCGTTGCTCAAGGGTTCAAATTTCAATAATTGTTCTGCTTTTGTTTTCGCTTTTTCTCTGACGCCCATTTTGTTGTTGCAAACCAATTGACCATATACTGCTTTCTTCATAGAAAGATTTGAACTGCTGTATTTCTCGAGTAATTCGTAATAGACGATGCCGTTTTCGCAGTCACTTTTTTGCTGATAGTAGTTACACAATCTGTAGATGGCATCTTCTTTGAATTCTGAATTTTGCGCATCGGCAACATACTTCAGGTGAGGTATAGCAGCCTCAATGCGTTCGAGTTTTAAGTCGCACATGGCCGAATAATAATGAGCACTTAATATAAAGAAGCCTTCTCCGAAATTGTTTAAATAGTCGGTAAAATCTTTGCTTGCATTAATGTAATCGTCCTTTAAATATTTTCTATAAGCAACATCATAATACAATGAATCTTCTTTGCTTGTTGAAATATTGCCATTCGGCACCGTTTTTACCCAATCAACATACGCTTTAATATTGCCTTGTTTTTTATATACGATTTCGGCATAACGAATGGCATTTTGTGCTTCTGGTGTGCCTGGATAGGTTTTAGCAATGAATTTATATTCAGTTAAAGCATCATCGTATTTGTTTTGAGCGAAGTAAATCTGACCAAGGGCGACATGGCAACTTTTTACATGCTCTGAGTTTGGATAATCTGCAATTAAATATTTGAATTGGCGCTCAGCTTCTGTGAAGTTTTCAAGTTCGTTGTATTCTTTGGCGGTTTCGAAAATAGCATCAGGTATATAAGGAGAGTTAGGGAAATCGCGTGTAATTTTTTTCATTACGTTGATTTTATTCATCACTTTATCTTGCAAACCATAGATCATGCCTTGTTGAAACATGGCATAATCAGAACCCGCTTTCTTATTGGCAATGATATATGTATATGCATCGAGTGCTGCAGGGTAATTATTGGTTGCAAAATGACAATCACCTAAACGAAGCGTGGCATCGTGAAACATATTTTCAGGTAGGGTATAACCAACACTTGTTTTGTATTTATTGAAATAATTAGCGGCCTCTGCATACTTCTTTTGGTTGAAATAAGTATAACCTATGCTATAGAGTGCTTCAGGATAATATTTGGTGTTTTTTGTTTCAACCAAGTCGAGAAACTTCTGATAATAAACGCGTGCATTATCGTTTTTACCGGCTTTGTATTCAATTTCACCCAGCCAAAAATTACACTGCCCGTAAATATTCTGATCGACTTTATGTGCGATTGATTTTTTGAAATGCGCTTTTGCACCTTCCAAATCTTTTTGATTGTACAATTCTTCGCCTCTTAAAAACAATATTTTTTGGTAAAGTTCTTTTGTGCTTTCATCTGTAATTTGCATTTCATCCATTACACTTACAGCTGTTTTATAATCGTTAGAAGTGTACAGAAGTGTTGCTAAATTTTTCTTTGCATCGTTGCTGTGTTTAGATTGCGGAAATAAATCATTGAATTTTTGATAAGCTGCAATTGCCTTGCTACTATACTCCAATTCGTGGGCCAATTTAGCGTAGGTAAACATGGCTTCTTCCTGAATGCCTTTATCAAATTCAGTTCTTTGTGCTTCATAAAATGCATTGAAAGCATTTTGCTTTTTACCTATTTTTAAATAACAATCGCCTAAGTGATAGCTGGCACTTTGCGCCATTGCATTGCCGTTGTTTGCAATTTTTTCAAATAACAATGAACTTTTAGCACAGCTTTTATTCATATAATAAGTGTAGCCAATTTCAAAAGCTTCAGCATCATTTAAATTGGCAATTTTATAATTACTGGCATCAAAATAAGTTTGTGCTTTTTCGAAATTATCTAATCTGTAATAACATTTGCCGAGTAATAAATCGCGGTTGGTATTAAGAGCACCAAAGTCTTTGCCTTGCGCATAGTCTATGGCTTTTTGGTGTTCGTTTTGTAAATAATAAATTTCTGCAATGTATAATTTCACGGCTTCAATGCCTTTGTCTTCAACTTTTTTGAAGGCGCTTAAAGCTTGTCTGTAATCTTTTTCCATGTAGCATACATAGCCATAGTAATAGGTAGCTTCGTCGTGGTATGGGTTGTCGGATGAAGTAAGTGGTGCTAAAGTTTCTTTGGCTTCTTTATATTTTCCTGATTTAAAATAACAATATCCGAGGCGGTAGGCCAGGCGGTCGTTTTCTTCGCGACTTAAACCCAATGTTTGTACTTTTTTATAATAGGTCAGTGCATTTTTAAATCTTGTAATGTTGTAGTAATAATCGCCCACTTCGAGGTTGGCATTGTTAACTTTCCGACTGTTGGGATAACGCTCCATGAAGTCGAGCATATTGGCCAATGCATTGTTGTGCATCAACTTTAATTTACAACTCGCAATGTAATATTCTACATCGCTTATATTAACAGCATCGGTAGCAAAGGGTAGGTAATCGTTGAAATTTGAAATGGCGGCATTGTATAGTTGCTTGTCGTACAATTCTAAAGCAGTGTTGTACAATCTAATTTTATCGTCGTTGGCTGCAGTTTTTTGCGCAGATAGAGAGATAAAAAAGCTTGTAAAAAGGAGGACTAGACTATATTTTTTTAACGGCATGAAAGACATTAGTTTATTACATACAAAGTAAATCATTTAGGGTGAATCTATGATTTAATACTTTTTAACATACGTTTATAACAGTAAACGCAAAAAAAAATAAATAAGTATTTGTTTGTTTAGAATTAAAGATTCAATCGGGCTTGTTGTGCAGGAATTTCAGAGATTCTAAGAATCTTAACAACCATTTCAATGATTAGTTGACCATCATCTGTGAGACCAGAATCGTTGACACCTTTGGCCCTTAAATCGTAATATTTAAGATAGCCAAATATTTGCTCAATAAATGCAGGTGGGTAATTACCACTGGCCACTTTGTAGCCATCAATAAAATATTCATTGATACCAAGTGCTGCAGCTAATTCTTTTCTTGGTCGGTTTTTGAGATTATTGTACAGATAGACCTTCGTAAAGAAACTTAAAAGATTGGCAATTATTGGAATGATGGGATGGCTTTTGATGTTGCCTGCAAAATAGTGTGCTATTTGAATCGACTTGTTAAAGTTCTTTTGACCCAAAGCATTTTGTAATTCAAAAATATTAAAGTCTTTGCTTACGCCAATATTTTGCTCAATGTGATTAATTGAAATAAGACCAACATCTGCTTTTAAGTTAATGAGCATGCGATCTACCTCACTGGCAATTTTAACTAAATCGCTTCCCAAATAATCAACGATCAGTTGCACAGCAGCTGGCTCAATGCTTTTACCTTTGTCGCGAATGTATTTCTCAACCCATGGTGTTACTTCATAATCGCGCATGCGCTCACTTGTAAAATGGGTGAATTTGGAAAACATCTTTCCAACTTTTTTGCGTTTGTCTATTTTCTTACCCTTGTAACAAAATACCAAAATAGTAGAGGCTGGGGGCGAACTTAAATAATCCTCAAAAACATCAAGATCGTCTAGGCTTTGTGCTTCTTTAACAATTATCAGTAAATGTTGACTGAGTAAAGGAAAACGTTTAGCGGCCATTTTAATATCCAAGGCGCTGCTATCTTTACCGTAAACAATGATTTGGTCGAAACTCTTCTCTTCAGGTTTTAATACATATTCTTCAAGGGCTTCTGTTAATGCATCGATAAAATACGTTTCTTCTCCTTCCAACAAATAAACAGGTGTAAATTGCCTGCTTTTTATCTCATTTAAAATCTGATTGTATTTTGTAATCGTGTTATTAGCCATTCGTTTTGTTTTTACTGCAGAACAGTAAAATTAGTATTATTTTTGTAGCGGTGCAGTTAAATTTTAAACAGTACAATTTTACGATAAAAAATGCCAATGGTAATGCACTAATTTTCGACATTATTAGAAAAAAGTATGTTTCCTTGACACCAGAGGAATGGGTGAGGCAGCATGTGATCCGATTTTTAATTGAAGAAAAGGGCTATTCTGCAGCTTTAATAGCAGTTGAAAAGACGGTTAAGTACAATGGTTTAAGTAAGCGATTTGATTTGTATGTGGCAAATAACGATGGTTCACCGCAAATATTGATTGAATGCAAAGCACCCCATGTGAAACTTTCAGATTCAACTTTGCAACAGGCCAGTCTGTACCAACGCCAGTTAAATGCTAATTATGTATTTATTACCAATGGTTTTCAACATCTTTTTATGGCTTTGCAAGAAGGAACATTAAACCTTATAGAAGCCTTGCCTAATTTTAATGAATAAGGCTTTATTGCAAACGTTTTCACTCAATAGTCTACAAATTCTTTACCTTTGCACGAAAGGCAATCGGTTTGTCGTTCTACAGCAATGTGGAAAGGAAAGTCCGGGCAACACAGAGCACCATACCATTTGAAAGGATGGGCAGTAACTGTTAAAGGTTATTGACAGATAGGGTCACAGAAAATAACTACCATTTGCCAATGCAAGTTGGTATTTGGAAAAGGTGAAAATGTGAGGTAAGAGCTCACGGTTTGTATTAGTAATAGTACAGAGGGATAAACCTTATGGGTTGTAAAACCAAATATACCGGGGCTTAGGGTTGCTCGCCCAAGTTAGCTTAGCAATAAGTATATGCCTCGGAGGGTAGGTTGCATTAGATAAATGACAAACGTTTCGCACTTGTGCGAAATACAGAACCCGGCTTATAGATTGCCTTTTTATTTCTTTAATGTTAATTGTTTCATTCAAAGACCGTAAGACTTATAGATAAACTATAAGTGTGGATAATTATTCTTTATATAAGTCCTCTATTTAGAACTAGTCTAAATAAAAATAATATATTTGCACCCATGATGAAAAAAATATTTACAATTGTATTGTTGGGTTTAATTGTGACTGTTGGTAAGGCACAAATTCTAACAAAAGAAGATTCTTTGGCAGCAGGCCTTCAAATGAGTGGTAAAACAACAGTGTTAAGCGGCTATGGCGAGTGCATGGTGTCTTATAACAATGGTTCCAAAACAGCCAATGCGAATGTTACCCGATTCGTAACCTTTTTTGGCCACCGTTTTTCTAAGAACATTACACTTTTTTCGGAAACAGAACTAGAAGATGCAAAAGTAAGCAGTGGTTTTAGTGGTGAAATTTCATTAGAACAAATGTTTTTAAAATTTGATTTAAATAAAAAGCAATACATCATTGCTGGTTTATTTATACCACGAATTGGTATTATAAATGAAAACCATTTGCCAACAACCTATAATGGCAATGATAGACATTATGTAGAAAAATATTTAATTCCATCAACATGGCGCGAATTAGGAATTGGTTTATACGGTAGAGCCGATAGACTACCAGGTTTTAATTATTATATAGGTTTAACCAATGGCTTAAGCAGTCAGAATTTTGCCAGAAATACCGGTATTAGAGAAGGTAGGTTTGAAGGTAGTAATGCTTCGGCATCGAATCTTGCCTTAAGTGCAGCTGCACTTTATTACTATAGAAATTTTAGATTTCAAGCCTCAGCCTATTATGGCGGAACAGTCGGTGTATCGCCAAAACAAGCCGATAGTTTACAATTAAACTCTGGTCCATTTGGTACCCCAGTGGGTTTGGCCGAAATGAATGTACAATACAATTCCAATCGCTTTTCATTTAAAGGCTTGATGGCAGTGACACAAATTTCAGATGCCAATAAAATTAATACTGCTTACGCTAATAATACACCAGAAACCATGCTTGGTGGTTTTGCAGAGCTTGGCTATAACGTATTGAAAGGAAAAGATTTTGAAAGTAAAAAACTATGGTTGTTCGGTCGCTACGAATGGATGGATCTAAACTACCGTATGCCTGTTAACGGCATTAAGGACAACCAAGTTAATATACAATATTTTGTTGCTGGACTTACTTACAAACCTACTATTGGGGTTGCTCTTAAATTTGATGTAGTGAATAGAATTTCAGGTACACCCAACCAAGCTTTTGTTATTAATCCTTTCCCTCAACAATCGCCATACTATCGCAACAATGTGTTTTATAATTTGGGATTTGCCTATAATTTCTAAAACCAATGCAAAGAAGAAAATTTTTGAAAACCAGTTGCACGGTTTGTGTGGGTAGTCTTGCAGGAATTGCAACACTCTCATTGCTCGAAAGTTGTGCCACAGGTAAAATTGTTAAAAAAGAAATTAGCAATGATACATTAACTGTCTCGACTGCAGATTTTGAAGTCAATAAGTCGTTCATTATTGTACGCAGTAGTGGGTTGAGCTATGATGTTTTAGTTAATAAAATGGATGCGACACATTATACAGCTATCCTTATGCAATGCACCCATTACGATAATCCTGTATTTGCTAATAACAAGGAGATTTTTTGCCCTTCGCACGGCAGTAAATTTGATTTTAGTGGGAAAGTAAAAATAGAGCCAGCAACTGTAAATTTAAAATCTTACCGCACAGAATTAAAAGAGAATACCATCACTATATTTTTGAAATAACAATGAAATCATTTTTTAAATTTTTATTCATGGCTTTGTTTCTTGTTGCACTTTTAACTGCTTGTAAACAAAAAACAACGGAACCAATTCCAGACATCACCCAAGCAATTTTAATCGATTATTCAAC
>CANFUB010000107.1 GCA_947450015.1 Bacteroidota bacterium
ACAACCGCAAGTGAATGTAACGGTTGACGATACTGTGGGTTGCCGACTGCCATCTACCATTACTGCTCGCATCAGTGGGGCCTCACTTGCCAATAGCCTTTGGAATTGGGGCGATAAAACACCGATTGTTACTTTAGCAGGTGGACAATCATCAATTGCACATACCTACACCGTTAAAAAAGCCTTTCCATTAACCTACAGAGCCAATGATGTCAATGGTTGTTACATTGAAGATACCTTTCCTTATTTACTTCATATTGCCGATCAAAAGGTGAATATTATTCCAGATAGCGTAACAGGTTGTATCCCTAAGACAGTTAATTTTGATATAACAGAGAAGTTGTTTCAACAAGTCAAATCTTACAACTGGACCTTCAGCGATACCAGCGCCAAATACACTATAAAACGACCTACACGTACTTTTTACAAACGTGGAAAATACAATGTCATACTCACCGTTACCACTGTTCAAGGTTGTGTTTTAACTGATACCACGCAAATAAAATTAGGCGAAAAATGGAAGCCTTCATTTTATATTAAGCGCCCTAAGGATGTATGTAACTTGGATACTTTTCATTGGGTGAACACCACCAAACCTGATAGTATTAGGAAAAAAGTAAGTTTCCGATTACAAGCATACATCATTCCTGAAGTTAATTATAAAGATACAGCTGCGATTGTTTTTAAAGATTCCTTGATTAGTACCATACGGGGTGGGAAGTACTTATTTAAATTAATTGCCAATGACAATGGTTGTGAGTCGACCTCTACTGATATTGATACCTTATATGTGCACGGCCCTTATCCCATACTTTATGCTAAATACATAGATTGTAAATACGATAAATTTTTAATCACATTAGAAACAAAATGGAGTAATCGATCATTATTTACAATTGACGATAGTATTTATAATTATACTAAACCATTCATTTATAAAATGAATCCAAAGAAGAACAATATAATTAAATTCAAATCTTGGAATGATACCTTCAGATGTGTTGATTCAGTAAGGAAAATACCCCTTTGGCCAGAATTAAAAGATCCAGGATTGGTGAATTCGCTTAGTAGTGTTTGTGCCCCATCTACTGTTACATTGGGGTATAACAGTAAGGTAATAATTGATGGCCATTGGATATTCCCAAATGGCGATACCACCCATAAAGTAAAAACCAAATACACCTTTAACGAAGGGGGGCATTTTATTATAAAATTAGCTGGTTACCGCGACTCAACCATGTGTCCAGATACTTTCATTTTTGTATATGATATACAAGGGGCTGTTATCAAGGACAGAGTGATTACTTCGGGTAAATGTTTGCCAATGCAACTTACCTTGCTCGATTCAAATTACAACAAAGACAACAATGTGCACACTTGGCAAATTGGCAACGACTACATAGATGTAAAAGCGCTGAGCACCACTTATCAAGTGAATACTGTACCTGCAGGCAATGACACCGCCATTGTGGTGAAACATTTGGTGGTTGCTCCCAATGGCTGCAAGAGTCAGAAGACTTATTATATTCCTTTTTCAGGACCAAAAATTGGCTATAAATTTAAACGATATGCCGTTTGCGATACACCCATGTTTTATTTCGATGGGTTCATAAAAGACAGTTCTAAAACAAAATTTCCTGTACAATTTAAATGGAATTTTAGTGATGGTACCGTTATGAATGGCATGAAGGTAAGTGGTAAATTTAAAGTGGTTGGCATGAATTATTATACCGTTAGTTCAACCGATGTGAATGGCTGTACCACGAGTTACTACGATAGTTTCGAAGTGTCGCCCAACATGTTGCAACCTTTGTTTTATGCCGATCCAACAGGCCGTTTTTGTCCACCTTTGCAATGCAAATTCTTCGATCAATCAAAAACCTTTAATGCGCAAATTGTTAAATGGGAGTGGGACTTTGGCGATGGTACCACCTCGCAATTGCAATTCCCAGAAAAGCTTTACCTCTTGCCGGGTAATTATGATATTACTTTAAAAGTAACCAGCTTAAATGGCTGCACCGCAATTCTTAAAAAACCGGGTTATGTGATTGTAAGCGGTCCGCGCGGTAAATACGATTTTGATAGAGGCGATGCCTGCTTGCCACACAAGGTTGAATTCCGAGGTGTAGCCATCGATTCGGCCACCATGGAGTGGGATTTAGGCGATGGGGTAGTAACTGAAGGCAATAACTTTAAACATACTTACACAAGACGCGGTCGTTACATTCCTGCATTGATATTATCTGATACATTGGGTTGTAAATATACATTGCCGCCCATCGATACCATCGAGGTATTCGATTATCCAGTGGCCACTTTAAAAGCCAAAGGCTTGTGTTTTCACGAACCCATTCAAGTGGCTTCAAATGCCATTAGTAACCATGAAGATCCAAGTGTTAAATCTACTTGGTATTTCAATAATACGGTAACAAGTCCCGGCCTCGACTCACTCTTTAATTCTAATAGTCGCGGTTATCAAAGTATACGTTTAGTGGTTGAGAATAAAGGAACCTGTAAAGACACTGTCGATGTAAAAATTAAATTGTATGCGCCATCTGCACAATTTAATCCTTCTAAACCATTGGTATGTCTTGGTAATCCATTGAAGTTTGATAATCTAAGTATTTCTGATACCACCATTCAAGGATACACTTGGGATTTTGGTGATTCTAAAACAAGCACGGTCGATCAACCGAGTCACCGTTATACCAAGCCTGGTCAGTACGATGTGCAGTTGATTGCAAAAGACGTTCTGAATTGTGTTGATACCATGATGAAGCCATCATCTGCAGTGGTGGGTGATACCATACCGCCAGCCATGGTGCCAATTAGAAGGGCATCTGTACTCAACAACCGTTCAATTGAATTGGTGTTTGCCAAATACCCAACTTTCGATTTTACAAAGTATTTATTGTACAAAGAAGCCAATGGCAAATATTTCAAAATTTCTGAAATTACCAGTCAAAATGATACCAGCTTTATCGATAACCAAGTAAACACTTTATCGCGTTCGTATTGCTATAAAATTTCTTCGGAAAATTTATGTCTTATTCAATCGCCCATCAGTGCTAGCCAAGAACATTGCACCATCGAAACAAAAGCCTATGGAAAGTTGGATGCCAACCTTGTTAAATGGAGTCCTTACATTGGTTTTGATTCAGTTGAATATTATGAAATTTGGCGTCAAGATTACAACAAGCCCACAGCCTACCAATATTTAGGAACTGTAAAAGGACACCAGTTCCAATACATCGATACTTTAATTACTTGCAATACCCGTCAAAATTACCGCATCATGGCGCATCAATACATGGGCTTTAAGGAGTATTCACATAGCGATACAGCAACAGCTAAGCCTTATTATTTTAATACGACCTTGCCGAATTACGCATGGCGAGCCACAGTAGAAGAAGATGATTATACCAGAGTAGAATGGTTAGACAATGCATGGAGTAAAAATGGTATGAAAGCTTATTTATTGTCTAAACAATTTCCTGATGGAAGAACCTTGTTCGAAAATAAATACTTCAATTTGGAGGATACCATTTTCGATGATAAGAATACCAATGTGCAAGAACACAGTTATGTTTATCAATTAAGAGGCCTCGATTTATGTGATGATACAACACCAATTAGCAATGTAGCACAGTCGATTTTATTAAAATGTAATTTTGATGAAACCACCCAAAAGCCTGCTTTGATTTGGAACCAATACAACAAATGGAGTCAAGCCATTGCGTACTATCAAATAGAACAAAAAATGCCCGATGGGTCTTTTGTCATTGTTGGAAAAGTAAATGCCACTGATACGCAATTCATACACATGGATGCAGCCCAAAATTGCACACCATTTTTTAGATACAGAGTGAGAGCGGTGAGTGGTGTAAATACAATCCTAAACCGATCTACTTATAGTTTATCGAACGAGGCCGATGCCTTTCCACATTCAACCTTATTTATACCAAATGCATTTAGTCCAGATAAAAATGAACTCAATGAAATCTTTGGGCCAAAAGGCCAATACATCACCAAATACAAATTCCAAATTTATAACCGTTGGGGTGAAAAAATCTTTGAAACCACCAATTGTATGGAAGGTTGGAATGGGTTTTATAAAGATGAAAGATGCGAGCAGGATGTCTACTTATATAGCTTAGAGGCCATAGGTGCCGATAAGAAAAGTTACAATCTTAAAGCAACTTTCCATTTGTTTAGATAGTTTCACAAGTTTATGATTGACTCGGAATTTCGGGTTTTACCAAGATTGTTTTTTCTTGACTGACTGTTACTTTGCCTTTTTCAGCACCCTTTATTTTTCTTACAAATTTGCGTTGTGTATAAGCTACTGTTGCTAAATCTTGTTGACGCGATTTTGAAAAATAGGCAGCCAAACTAGCCGCTTTTTCGAGCACAGAATCGGGGAGTGGACTGTTTTTTTTAACTTTAACAATCACATGACTTCCACCAACATCTTTGGCATGTAACCAAAGATCATCCTTATCGCTAAAGTAATTTAAAAGTTTCTCGTTGCTCTCTGCATGCTTGCCTACCAATACCTCGTAACCTTCAATTGAAAAAGGCTTGTATGGTAAATTCACAATTCCACTTTCATTTGTTTTCTGCTTTACAAAGCTTTTTAGATCGCGCATTTGTTGTGCATTATCAGCTATACTCAGTTGTTTCTTTAAGTTGTCAATGGCTTTGGTAGCTTGCTCAACTTTTAATTCAAGTTGCTTTAAAATGTAGGGTTTGGCCTTGTCTTTTTTGAAATAAGCATCTGCATTTTTAAGGGCATTGAGTTTATCATCCAACTTAATTTCTATGGGTTGATTATAGTAAACATCGTTGACTATAATTTTTTTCACACCTTCGGGAATGGCATGCAAATTTGCCAATATTATATTGCCTATTTCTTCGTCTTTGCGCGCAGCTTTTAGTTTTTCAAGTGCCGAACGGTTTGCTTTTAAATAATTTTCTTTCTCCTTTAATTGTGTGCTAAATTTTAACACCAACTCAGCCTTGGTTGTGCTAAAAATTTTTGTTTTTAAATAAACAGAGGTATAATTTGTAATGACGTTTAGGACATTGTTATTACTTGATTTTAAATCAAAACTTAACGACAATGGGTCTTCAATTATTTGGATAGTTTTTGCACTGTTATAGGCTAACAATATATTTTTAAAATCCACTTCTGTTTTTATAGCTTCATTAAATTCACTAGGCAAATATGGATACGTTTCGCTGAAATTTTGAGGTGATAAAAAGGCCTTTTCTTCATAGAATGGCTGTATGGTTCGTACCATGTCTGTCCAAATTAAATCCTGATCGGTTTCAATGTTTTTTCTAAATTGATTGATGACCGTATCCTTTTCAAAAAGTAAAACATTGGCTTTTCTACCAAAGCATTTAAAGGCAAGACGCAGGCCATTATCAAATTCAATGTGAAAACTTCTTTCGTATGGATGCGGCACAACGCCTAATACTTTATAATTAATGAGTTCTTTGAATTGTGGCTTAAACAAACGGTTTTCGCCAACAATATCATTGTCGAAATTAAAGAATAATTCGCCTTTATAAAAAGTACAGCGGAAAGCAAAATGGTTGAATTCAAAATAGATTTCATCTACCGAATTACTAAAACATTTTACTAAAAATTGATTCGTTACTTGATCGTTTAAACTGCGAGCAATACTTCCAATAATAAAACAATTATGGTGGTGCATATTGCTAATATTTGTGATTAGTAATCACCGTTAATATCCGTCAATGCTTCGCAACCAGTTTCAGTGATAAGAATGGTGTGTTCGTATTGGGCAGATAATTTTCCATCAATGGTTCTTGCGGTCCAACCATCTTTTCTATCCACTTTGCAACGCGCTTTTCCTGCGTTTATCATGGGCTCTATGGTAAAGGTCATACCTGGACGAAGCAAGGGTCCTGAGTTTTTCTTTGCCACATGGTCGACTTGTGGGTCTTCGTGAAAACGAATGCCTACGCCATGTCCACAAAATTCAAAAACAACACTGTAGCCATGTTTTACGGCATGCTCGTTAATAACATAACCGATATTACCTAAATGGTTGCCAGGGTAACATTCTTTCATACCCAAGTGCAAACATTCATTGGTTACCTTCATCAATTCTTTAGCGTAAGGACTTACTTCGCCTACTTCATACATTCTACAGGTATCACCAAAATAACCATTCAAAATGGTGGTGACATCAACATTAACGACATCGCCAAATTTTAATTCGTAGTCATTGGGAACACCATGGCAAACCACATCATTTGGAGAGATGCAGGTGGCGTGTTTGTAGCCCTTATAACCTTTAGTTGCAGGTTTGGCACCATGTTTCGTCATGAATTCTTCAGCAAGCCTATCGAGCTCAATGGTCTTAATGCCAGGTTTTATAAATTGTTCAAGGTATTTAAGTGTCTCAGCAGCCAAACGGCTACTGGCCCTGATACCATCTATTTGTTCTTGATTTTTAATAATAATCGCCACTGTCTCAATAATAATAAGGGTGCAAATTTAAGTTAAAATAATAGGCTTAAAAAATGACTTTATTCGAAATAATATGAAGCATCGCAAATTTTAGCTGAAACAATGCTTAGAAAGCGACAGACAAAGACGAGGTAATAAAAGTATTGTAATTAGTAGGATTCAAGCGGTTTAAAAATACAGCTTCTTTGGAATAAAGCGTTCTGGCTTCTAGTCGCAATAAAGTGGATTGACTAATTTGAAAGTCAAAGTTTAAAGATGTGCCGAAGGTCTGGAATGCCTTATTGCCTGGGGTGCTAATCATCACCACATTTTTGTCGCTGTAATATTCGAAACGGGTGGCTAATTTTAGTTTTTTGTTTAGCTTTAGTTGGGCAATAAGAATGGGAGCGTACCAAGTTTGTAGCCCATTTATTTTGTTTAAACTATCTTTTTTTTGTTGAATACCAATGTCTAATCCAACAATAAAACCGAGTTTGTCAGTCAGTTGATATTGGGTGTAAAAATTATTAAAAAAGCGCAATCGTTTTGAGCTATCTGTACCTGTATGGCCAAAGAAGGTGCTCCAATTATAGGTGGTGCGATCGTTCTTTTTGTAGTTGATTTGCGTGCCAATTGCAAGGGAGGGAATGCTATTGTTAAAACCAATCTTTTGCCAACCATTCAAGGCTAAAAAATTAAAATTGAAGGAATCATTTTTGCTCGTATATCCAAGTCTTAAGCCAGTTTCAAAATAAGGCGAATTATCTGCTAAAATACTGCGGGTTAAATTCCAACAGTCTTTGCCAATGGCGCTCTCAAAGCCAATATGGGATGGCAACACACCTGCATCAAGCCATAGCTTATTTTTTTTTGAAATTTTAAAACCAATATTGGCTTCTAATATGTTTTTCAAAAAGCCTTTCTCATTGGCTAAATTGTAGATAGAATACGTGCCACCCATTAGTGCTAAATTACTTTTGAACTTCGCTTTATTAAGGCTTGCCTTTACATAACCAATGTTCATGTTTAAGGCATCATGCACATTGTAACTGTAAAAAAAGGAAGGTCTTAAATTTTTTTCAGGTTGTCCAAAATCATAAGCATAATAGGCTTCCATATAGCCTGTTAATTCAATGGCTTTAGTTGAATCGTTAGATGAACCTTTGATGGTGGAATAGGAGAACAGCAAGAAAAGTAATCCAATACTTCTCATTGCAATTAACTTTTTCTAATTAAATCTATTTTCTCGATTTTATGATAAACCAATGGAATTAACTCTGTTATCACATCGCATTTATCTAGACCAAAGGCCTTCTCGTCGGTTTGACTGAAGCTCTTTAGTTTGAAATAAGATTTGAGCAACAAACCTTCTTTTAATTCAAACTCATTTTCAACTGAAAGGAATTTCTCAATCACAACAAATTTGAAATCAGGTTCCGCATTGTATTTCGTAGAGCCATCAGGACGTATGTGTAGGTTCAATTCTTTTTGACCAACCAAATCAGCTACAATCTTTTTAAAGAATAACTCCGCTCTTGGTTGTACTCTAAAGCCAATATTGATGTTAACCTTTATAA
>CANFUB010000108.1 GCA_947450015.1 Bacteroidota bacterium
AAAACATCCTCAACTTCGAAAAGGATTACCCCGAGCTTAATATTTTCAAATTAGAAAATAATTATAGAAGCACATCCAATATTGTAAATGCAAGTAGTAGCATTATTGCCAATAACAAAGAAAAACTCGACAAGAAAATTTATACCGATAATGATGAAGGCGAGAAAATAATGGTGATGCGGGCCATTAGTGATAATGAAGAAGGGAGAATGGTAGCCCAAAGCATCTTCGAGGATATGAATACACAGCATTTATCCTTTTCTGATTTTGCGATTTTATACCGCACCAATGCGCAAAGTAGATCTTTTGAGGAAGCACTTAGAAAAAATAGTATTGCCTATAGAGTATATGGTGGTACGAGTTTTTATCAGCGCAAAGAAATTAAGGACATGGTAGCTTATTTGCGTTTGGTGGTGAATCCAAACGACGATGAGGCATTAAAACGCATTATTAATTACCCTGCAAGAAAAATTGGCAATACCACCATTGATAGAGTCACAGCCCTGGCCAATGAAAAAGATTGTTCTTTGTGGGAAATCATCAGTCATGCGCAACAATTTGCAGCAGAATTAGGCAGTAGCATTGCCAGTCTTCGCGATTTTCATACCATGATTTATAGTTTTCAAGGCATGATGCAAAGCAAGAATGCCTATGAAATTGCAGAGTATGTGGCCAAACAATCTACCTTGCTAAAAGCGCTTTATGAAGATAAAACAGTTGAAGGTGTGTCAAGGCATGAAAACGTTATGGAATTATTGAATGGTATCAAAGAGTTTACAGAGGATGATACCAACGAAAATGATAAAACAATTTCTCAGTTTTTACAAGATATTGCGTTGTTAACCGATGCCGATAAGGACAAAGAGAATGCAGACACAGTAACGCTTATGACCATTCACAGTAGTAAAGGTCTAGAGTTTAAGAATGTTTATGTGGTGGGCCTCGAAGAGAATTTGTTTCCAAGTCAGTTGAGTTTAACCAGTAGACAAGAACTTGAAGAAGAGCGCAGGCTGTTTTATGTAGCAGTAACACGTGCAGAGCAGAAATTGACTTTATCGTTTGCAACATCGCGTTTTAAATATGGCAATTTAATTCCATGCGAACCAAGTCGATTTATTGACGAAATAGAAAGTAAGTACCTTGAATTTGCATATGCCAAAACCTTAAAAATGGAATCTCCCGTTTTAAAGAAAAAGGAGGCATCCAACTTTGGCAAAGGTTATGGAATGAATGTGGGCAAACCCGTTTTTTCCAAACCAAGTACACAGATACAAGTTTCGGCCAATTTTAAAGAAAGCAATACAGCCAACCTTACTGCCGGACAGCAGGTAGAACACCAGCGTTTTGGGAGAGGCGAGGTTATAAGTGTTCAAGATACTGGCGACAATCGCAAGGCGGTCATTCGATTTGTGGAGGCTGGTGAAAAGACTTTGGTTTTAAAGTTTGCGAAGCTAATGATACTGGAATAGCGACTTTTTATATATTTTTGCAATCTATCACATAATAATTACATGAATTCTACAATGAATCAATTTAAAAACATTACAAAACACAGTCTGGTATTGATTGGTATACTTTATACCGGTCAACTTTTTTCTCAATTACAGCCTGTTCTTAAAAATAAACGTGGCATCGCTATATTGCCGCAGCAAGGTGATTATGCAATCGGTTTTGGTGCCAATCCTTTTCTAAATTATTTCGGCAATTTTTTCAACGGAAATAACAACAATGTTGCACCTAGTCCAACATTTGCTACACAAAATCAAAGTATCTTCTTTAAATACATGAAAACCAATCAATTGGCTTATCGTGGTTACTTTAGGGTGGGTATTAATTCCAATACCAATAATGTTAATGTGCTTGATAAAACACCAGGTGCAGCTGCTGGTAGTACGGTTAAAGACGTTCAAAAGACCAAGAGCAATATTGTTGGAATTGGTTTTGGCATAGAGAAAAGACGAGGTACTACAAGGGTTCAAGGCTATTATGGGGGTGAATTGTACTTGAATTATAACAGTGGTTTTGATACCAAGTATAAATATGGCAATGCGATTGAAAACGAAGATTCTGGGCTTATTCGCAACACCATTATTAATGCAGCCTCAACGCTAACCGTTGGTGTTAGGGGGTTTGCTGGTGTCGAGTATTTTATAGCACCAAGGGTTTCATTGGGTGGCGAACTAGGGTATGGTCCTTCAATTAACATCAGAAGTGCAAATGAAATAACCTCTGAATCTTATGTTAAACCGACTTCAACCCTCAATACAACAAAGGTTTCAACCAATTCAAGGTCAACTGGCTTTGCGTTAGATACCGACAATTATTTCGGAATTGTTAAATTATTGTTTTATTTCTAAAATACCACATTTAAAACACTCTAATTTGTAAAATTGAATAGTTTATACTTATATTTGCCAAATATTATGAAAATGAAAATGAAAAATTTATTAATAATCGTTGCCATTACATCTCTCTTTTTGTCAGCTTGTAAATATGATGACGGACCAGGTATTACCTTGAGATCTAAACGTGTAAGAGTTAGTAATGAATGGCTTGTTACTGATTATCAAGTTGACGGTACAACCGATAACGCAATCAAAGCATCGTTTATACACGGTGACTCTTTGCAATTGGTGCTTACCATTAGCAAGAATAACAGATATGCAATGAACGTAGAATATACTAAAGATTACCAAGCAAAAACCACTTGGCGCAAATACTATGTTGCCAATCAAACTGGTCTTGTTAATTTATATTTCGACTATAACAACAATAGTTTATTCAAAAAACTTGGTAGCGGTGGTGCATGGTCATTTGACAAAAAACATGACAACATCGTATTCGGTCCATTTGATTTGACCCACGTTGAAGGCGATGACAAACTTTTAAATTGTGAGATTTTAATGTTAAAAGCGAAAAACTTAAAATTCAGATACACAGCGAAAGACAATAAAGTTCATACCTTGACTTTTGAGCCAAGAAATGATGAGGCTGGTTTATTGAAATAATAAAAAATATTTAAATTGAAAGTCCTGCAATGAATTAATTGCGGGACTTTTTTTTATACTATAATTTTAACCTAATTTTGAAATCGAATAATATGACTGAACTTTTTGAGTACAATACCCAATCCAATAAATTAATTATTTCTGAATATGGAAGGGCCTTTCAAAAAATGGTTGAACATGTGTTAACCATTGAAGATAGAACGAAGCGCACTAAGATGGCCGAGGCACTTATTGGTGTCATGGAAATTTTAAATCCTTTGGCAAAAGAACAAGCCGATTACAAACAAAAATTATGGGACCATTTGCATATCATCGCAGGGTTTAACCTCGATGTTGATTGCCCATTCCCAGTGCCTGAGAAGGATACCATTGTAAAGAAACCAGAACCTATTCCTTATTCCTCTCAACCTATCAAGTTTAGGTTTTATGGTCGCAATTTGCAGAACATGGTTAACAAAGCAACCAATATAGAGAATCCTGAAATGAAGAATGAGTTCTTAAATTTATTGGCTTCATTCATGAGTAATTCATCAAGGAATTGGAACAATGAAAATTTAACCAACCAACAATTAGCCGAGCATTTAAAAAGTATGTCGAGTAGCAAATTGGAAATTAATCCAGAAGCACTTGAAATAACTTTAGAACAAAGAAGAAAGAAATTCTTTAAGCCCAATAATAGTGGCGGCAGCAGCAACAATAATAACAAGTTTTATAATAAAAATAAAAAGCACAACAATTTTAAAAAGTAATTTTCTGTCATGTCAACTTTTAAAGTAACCGGAGGTAAAAAATTAAAGGGAGAGATTATCCCTCAAGGTGCCAAGAACGAAGCACTTCAAATAATCTCCGCGGTGCTGCTAACACCAGAAGAAATTGTTGTTAATAATATTCCAGCCATTCGCGATGTCTTGAAATTAATAGAATTGTTAATGGATCTAGGTGTTAAGGTGAGTAAAATTGGCGAAGAATCGTATTCATTTAAAGCCGATAATATTAACCTTGATTATTTGAATTCAGCTGACTTTAAATTAAAGGGTGCTGGATTGAGAGGGTCTATAATGATTATCGGTCCCTTATTGGCACGCTTTGGTAAAGGTTATATTCCGAGTCCTGGTGGCGATAAAATTGGCCGCAGAAGATTGGATACCCACTTTATTGGTTTTATGAAATTAGGGGCTAAGTTTGAATATTTGCCCGAAGAGCAATTTTATAAAGTATCAACACCAGCGGGTAAATTGAAAGGCGCCTACATGTTATTAGATGAGGCCTCTGTTACTGGTACTGCAAATATTGTGATGGCCGCAGCATTAGCGGATGGTGTTACAACAATTTACAATGCAGCTTGTGAGCCTTATTTGCAACAACTTTGTAAAATGTTGAACCGCATGGGTGCCAAGATCACTGGAATAGGTAGTAATTTGCTAACCATAGAAGGTGTCGATAGCTTAGGCGGTACAGAACATACTATGTTGCCTGACATGATTGAAATTGGTAGTTTTATTGGCTTAGCAGCGATGACAGCAAGTGAGATTACAATTAAAAATTGCCGCATTCCTGAATTAGGGGTTATTCCAGATATCTTCAGAAGATTGGGTATACAATTGGAGTTTAGAGGTGATGATATTTATATTCCAAGTCAAGAGCACTACGAAATAGATACATTCATTGATGGCAGTATATTGACCATAGCAGATGCGCCATGGCCTGGTTTTACGCCCGATTTAATTAGTATAATTTTAGTAACAGCAACACAGGCAAGAGGCAATGTATTAATCCATCAAAAGATGTTTGAGAGTCGCTTGTTTTTTGTCGATAATTTGATTGACATGGGTGCTAAGATTATCTTGTGTGATCCACACCGCGCCAACGTGATGGGCTTAGATAAAAAGATGCCTCTGAAAGGCATTACAATGAGCTCGCCAGATATTCGTGCAGGAGTTGCCATGTTGATTGCAGCCATGAGCGCAAATGGCGTAAGTACCATCAAAAACATCGAACAAATTGACAGAGGCTACCAACACATCGACAAGCGTTTAAATAATATTGGCGCAGAAATTGTAAGATTAGACTAAAAGGATCTTATGAAAAATCGCATTTTAACAAGCTTAGGTTTACTATTAGCCTTGCCCATATGTTTTATTATTTATAGTTTTTTTCCTGATCAAGCAACCGCCCAATTAGAAACACCAACAAGCGCGCCTAAATTGCTAGTTATGGATGGACAAGGGGATACTTTTAATGTCACCAAGTTTAAAGGTAAAGTTGTTGTTTTAAATTTTTGGGCCTCATGGAGCAAAGCCAGTAGACTTGAAAATAAAAATTTGGTGAGAATTTATCAGAAATATAAAAACAATAACAAGGTTGTTTTTTACAGTGTTTCGCTCGATACCGATGAGCAAAGTTGGAAGGCCGCCATTGAGGAAGATGAATGCGCATGGTTGAACCACTATTGTGATTTTAAAAAATACAATTCACCTGTTGCTATGGCCTATGAAATTAAAACCATTCCAACGTTTTACCTAATAGATAAATCAAGCACTGTTACAAAGTCGGGCACTAGTGTGGCCGATATAGAAGCAGCCATCGACGGTTTGTTGAAATAATTACCCAGTTTTATTTAAGTCATGTTGTCAGTTATTGTGGCTTGGCAATGTTTTTGACTGATAGGCATCGTATGAACAATGATCAACCGATTGACCAAAGTGAAGAAAACTTAGAGTCGACTTTAGAGAACGCAGCCGAGCCTAAAAACGAAGCATCGGAAATAGACCAATTAAAAGCCCAACTTGCCGAGAGCAACGATAAATTCTTAAGATTATATGCGGAGTTTGATAACTACAAACGCAGAACCATGAAAGAGCGTGCTGAGTTGTTACAAATGGCCGGCAAAGAAGTAATTCTGTCGCTTTTGCCTGTAGTTGATGATTTTGAAAGAGCCAAAAAGGCAGATGTTCAAGACATCACGATGTACAAAGAGGGCATTGATTTGATTCACCATAAATTTAATTCTATTTTGTCTGCGAAAGGCTTAAAAGCAATTGAATCGATTGGACAAGCATTTAATGTCGATAAGCATGAAGCCATTACCAATATTCCAGCACCAAATGAAGATATGAAGGGGAAGGTAGTTGACGAAACGGAGAAGGGTTATGAGCTCAACGGGCATGTGATACGTTTTGCTAAAGTTGTAGTTGGTGAATAATAATTGTATTCAAATTAAATTTTAAGACATTGGCAAAAAGAGATTATTACGAAATTTTAGAGGTAACAAAAAGTGCCTCTACAGATGAGATAAAGAAGGCTTATCGGAAGATGGCCATTAAATACCATCCTGATAAAAATCCGAACAATAAAGAAGCGGAAGAAAAATTTAAGGAAGCAGCAGAAGCTTATGAGATTTTAAGCGATGCCCAAAAGAAACAACGCTATGATCAATATGGTCATGCGGGCGTTGGTGGCGCTTCAGGTGGTGGTTATGGTGGAGGTATGAACATGGATGATATCTTCAGTCAGTTTGGCGATATTTTTGGCGGTGGTGGTGGCTTCAGCGATTTCTTTGGCGGCAGTCAAGGCGGAAGAGGCGGCCGTACCAGAGCCAATGTAGGGAGTAACATTCGCATTAAATTGAAACTAAATTTCTCGGACATTAAAAATGGTGTTGAGAAAAAAATAAAATACAAAAAACAAGTTTTAGCAAAAGGTGTAACTTTTAAGGATTGTTCTACTTGCCGTGGTACTGGTCAGGTGGCCCGCGTAACCAATACATTTTTAGGTCAGATGCAAACGGTTTCTGCTTGTCCAACTTGTGGAGGCAGTGGTAAAATTATGAACCACCGCCCTGCAGGTGCCAACGACCAAGGGTTGGTATACGAGGAGATAGAAACCACTATTAAAATACCAGCAGGTGTGCAAGAAGGTATGCAGTTATCGATTAATGGTAAAGGCAATGCAGCGCCAGGTGGCGGTATCGATGGCGACTTATTAATATTAATTGAAGAAGATCACCATGCAGAATTAATAAGACAAGAACAGCATGTTATTTACAATTTAGTGATCAGTGTAACGGATGCTATTTTAGGTACCTCGGTTGAGGTGCCAACGATTGATGGTAAAGCTAAAATTACCATAGAGCCTGGTACGCAAAGCGGCAAAGTGCTGCGCCTAAGAGGCAAAGGTTTTCCGGAGGTGAATGGTTACCATACGGGCGATCAATTAATTCAAATTCATATTTGGATTCCAAAGAAAGTATCGAGTGAAGAAACAGAGATGTTGAAGAAGTTGAATGAATCTGATCATTTCTCGCCTAAACATGCCAAGAAAGACAAAGGGTTTTTCGATAAAATGAAAGACTGGTTTTAATATTTTCAAAAACAGAAATAGAAAAAGTCACGCTTCAATATTAAGAAGCGTGACTTTTTTTTGTTGTTGGATTTTATTAAGTTTGTTTTAATCCTACAATGCTTATTATACATATGCATAATAGTTGTTAGTCATTTTGTGTTAGTGCGAATGATTTGAAAATAAGTATCATATAATAGAGTCAAATGAATTTAAAATATTTTTTAACAGAAGAAGATTATCTAAACCATCAGTTATACCTTGCTTCTACAAAAGAATCCGTTCGGAAGCAAAGGCGAAAGAGTATATTTTGGATTTGTACTTTATTTGTTTTATTGGGGGTTCTGTTTTATGATCGCGAAAAATATGTTGAAACTTATATATTTATTGGATCGGCATTTTTAAGCTTGTTTTTTTATCCAATTTATTTAAGAAATTATTACAAAAATTATTACAATAAATATGTAGTTGAGAATTATAAATACCGATTTAATAAGGAAACAGAACTGAAGTTTGAAGAGGAATTTTTCATTAGTTCAGATGGTAACAATGAAACCAAAATTAGTTTAAAAGAGATCGAGGAAATAGTTGAACTAAAAGAACTTATTTTATTAAAAATTAAATTGGGGGGTGCCTTAATTATCAAAAAACCAGTGG
>CANFUB010000109.1 GCA_947450015.1 Bacteroidota bacterium
AACCACACGTTATCGATAGACAACAAAGTAGACGTGTTATGTTCTGCTGATACACCATTTAGGGGCGATGGCACTAAGCACAACCCAGAAGATATGTTAGTGTATGCATTGAGTTCTTGTCATATGTTGTGGTTCTTACATTTTTGTGCGGACAATGGCATCGTTGTGACAGCTTATACGGATGCAGCAGAAGGCATCATGGTAGAGAAAGAAGGAGGAGGCGGACATTTTAAAGCGGTTATTTTACACCCTACGGTAACCATCACCGATGCAAGTCAAATTGAATTGGCCAACAGTTTACACGAGAAGGCACACGAAAAATGTTTCATTGCCAATTCTTGTAATTTCCCTGTACAACACCTACCAATTTGCAACGCATAATCAATGGAAATAACAATTACAAAGCAATTAAGTGCATTTGAAAAAAATGAATTAATGGCCTTGTGGAATGCTGTTTATCCAAGCAATTTATATTACAATAAGCTTGAAGAACTAGAGCAGTACTTCAATGGTTTGTCAGGCATTCAACATTATTTAATAAAAGACAACACCTTCAAAATCGTTGCTTGGGCTTTTACATTTAATAGAGAAGCAGCCATTTGGTTTGCCATATTGATTGATAGCGCCTTTCAAAAAAAAGGAATTGGAAGTGAATTGTTAAATGCTTTAAAAAAGGACAACCCAAAACTCAATGGATGGGTAATTGATAAAGAGGTCTATTATTTAAAGAATAGTGAAAACTATTTATCACCCCTACCCTTTTATCTCAAAAATAATTTTGTTCTTTGTGATAACATTCGCTTAGAAACAGATAAAATATCTGCTCTTAAAATTGAATGGAAAACGCCCGAATAAATGACCATGTTAAAAAAATATTTTCTAAATTTTAGTCTCACACTTGTCGCATTTTTGCTCTTATCCTATGTTTCAATAAATCCGCCAAAACCAAATGCTAGCGGGGCTCAGATAGACAGCCTTGATTTAAAAATTGGGCAAATGGTATTGATGGGCATCAATGATTGTAAAACGATGGACAGCAATCAAACCGCTTTACAAAATGAAATTGAGAATGGTTATTTAGGAGGCATTGTTTTATTTGAAAAAAACATTGCCAAAACAGAATCCTATGTTCAATTAAAAAAATTGATCAGTCATTTGCAAAGCCATGCCCGCATTCCTCTAATTATTAGCATCGACGAAGAAGGTGGCAAGGTGCACCGTTTGAAAGAAAAATATGGCTTTGTGCGCATGCCATCGGCTGCGTATTTGGGTCGACTTAATAACCTCGATTCAACTTATTTTTACTACCACCGTTTGGCTGCAGAGATGAGAGACTTGGGCATAAATTTCAATTTTGCACCTGTCGTTGATTTGGCCATTAACCTCGAGAACAAGGTGATATTTAAGGTTGATAGAAGTTTTTCGCGCAGTCCTTCTATTGTTGCAGCGCATGCCATTGCTTGTATCAAGGCACACCACGACAACGGCATACAAACAATTCTCAAACATTTTCCTGGGCATGGGAGTTCGACTTCCGATTCCCATTTAGGCATTGTAGATGTAAGTAGTACATGGCAAAAAGACGAGTTACTCCCCTATTCTACAATTTTAAACAAGGGCTATTGCGATGCCATCATGACTGCTCATATTATCAATCGCAATTGGGACACCACCTTATTACCTGCTACCCTTTCTAAAAAAGTAATCGGTGAACTATTGCGTTCAGAGATGGGTTATAATGGTGTTGTATTTTCTGATGATATGCAGATGAATGCCATTAGCAAAGCATATGGTTTTGAGAACGCCATCGAAATGGCGATTAATGCAGGCGTTGATGTTTTATTATTCGGCAACAATGTCCATCCAGATGAACAACCTGCCACAGCAACTCAGGTGCATCAAACCATCAAAAAATTGGTTTTAAGTGGACGTATTTCTGCAAAACGCATTGATGAATCGTATCATAGAATCATGAAGCTAAAAGCCCAATATTAAAATAAGTAGCTGTCTTATAAATACTTGAGTCCAATTCTAAAACTTTAATTGTACATACAATTAATTTTACTACCTTTGTTTTGAAATGCGTTTAGAAGACGAGATAAAGCAAACCAAACCCTTTAAGGATGAGTTTCAAAAACTGATGTTGAATATTAATTTCACAAGTAGTTATTTGAATGCTTTGCTTTCTGAAAAACTAAAACCATTTGGCATTAGTCCTCACCAGTACAATGTTCTGCGCATTTTAAAAGGCCGTTTCCCCGAAAGTTATTGCAACCAAGAAATTACCAAACGCATGATTGACAAGTCGTCGAATGCAACGCGTATAGTTGATAAGTTACTTGAAAAGAAATTGGTAAGCAGAACTGAGGACAAGGTTGACCGCAGATTGGTGAATATAAAAATCACAGACAAGGGGTTGAAATTAATTGAGGACATTAATTTAAATTCAGAGAACTACATTGCTGCCCTTAGTGCACTTGGCGAAGAGAATGCACGTCAAATGAACGATTGGTTAGACCAGTTAAGAAGCTAAAAAAATTTCCCTTATTAATTGTACCTACAATATATATACCTACAAAAAATACAATTTAATCCCAATACAATATGAACAACAAATTATCAATCGGCCAATCAATGAAGGCGGGCCTTTTAACAGCAGGAGCTGCGGTTATTACCAATGTTATTATTTTCTTTATTTTTAAATCAGCTGGCATTTTTACGGACACCATCTTAATTGATGGTAAAGTTCCATTAACCGTTTTACCAGTGGTTTTTTCAAGCATAGTTCCAACTTTAATTGCTGCCTTGGTATTTTTTCTATTTGAAAAATTTTCGAGCAAAGGTTACAGAAACTTTAGCATTCTCTCTGTCGTATTAGTTATACTTTCTTTATTCAGTCCTTTTAGCATACCAAATGTTACCACAGGTTTTGCATTGGGATTAGATGTTATGCATTTAACCATTGTATTCTACTTACTTTATTTCTTAAAGAAAGCGAAAGCAAAAAACGCACAATAATTATTGATTAAAATTAATATCCTAAAGAGCACCCTTCCTTTCGGTTGGGTGCTTTTTAGTTTAACATACAGCAGTATCTAAATTAATAAAAGACCGCCATCTACAACGAGTGTTGTGCCAGTCATGTAGGCAGAAGCATTGCTTGCTAAAAAAAGCGTTGCATTGGCAATATCTTCAGGGTCGCCCATTCTTTGCAATGGCAAGGTTTTTACAAATTGTTCCATACCCGCTTTCATTGCTTCCATTTGTTCTTTGCTCGCGTTATCGCCCATTATTTTTGCGGCACCAGGCGTATTAACACCACCAGGTGCTATATCATTTACAGTGATGCCATGCTTACCAACCTCTTTCGCAAAAGACCTCGTTAGCATTCGTACACCACCTTTTGAGGCATCGTAAGTCGCTAAATTACCACTTGGCTTTAAACTATCTATTGATGAAATATTGATAATTCTACCCCCATGCTGTTTTGCAATCATAGCATTCACAACTGCTTTTGAAAGGAAAGCCAAAGCTTTTAAATTAATATTCATGGTGCGGTCCCACAATTCCTCTGTCAAATACGTTACTGGTAAATATTTAAATATACCGGCATTGTTAACGAGGATATCGATGTCACCAAATGCACTTAATGCTTTTTCAACGATACTATCAATTTTGGAAATATTTGCAATATCAACTTGCATGTATTCGACTTTTCCGCCAGCTTTAACAATTTCGTTAATTGTGTCCATGGCTTCTCCCTTTTCAACGATATCGACTATTAATATATTTGCACCAGCCTCGGCTAAGCGTTTTGCAATGCCACCACCAATGCCCATGGCACCGCCCGTTACGATGGCCGTTTTACCATTTAGGTTGAATAAGGATTGAACAGTTGAATTCATTTTATAATTATTATATAGTACAAATTTATGCAGCGTTTAATGTTGCGTTTATGATAAGTGTCAAAAAAAACAATGATCTGCATCATGCATTATTCTAAAATCAAAAGGAATCTGCATATCCTATTAGTTTTTGTATGTTTGTAAACTTTACCATACCCAAGCAATAAATTTATACTTATTAAATGTCCATTGACGAATCAAACTTATTAGCATTATTAAAGCAAGGTGATAAGATTGCATTCGAAAAACTAGTGGCTTTGCATAGTGCTCAAGTATTGCAAACCTGCTTTCGGTTTATGCTCGACCAAGCCGATGCAGAGGATATTTCGCAAGAGGTATTTATTGAAGTTTATCAATCGATCAAAAGTTTTAAAGGGCAATCCAAATTATCGACTTGGATTTATCGCATTGCAGTTACCAAGTGTTTAGATGAACTCAAAAAACGCAACCGCAAAAAGCGCATTAGTTCTGTTGGCAAATTATTGCATTTAGAAGATGTCGCCAATTGGCTAGGCGGGGGCAGTCGACCAGATAAAAAAACCGAAGAAAACGAAACTTTTCAATTGGTGATGGCAGCCCTTAACACCTTACCAGACAATCAAAGAATTGCTTTTACACTTAGTAAAATTGAAGGTTACACCAATCCTGAAATTGCCGAAATCATGAATACAACGACTGTGGCTGTTGAATCGCTGATATACCGCGGCAAGAAACAGACTGGTGAAGTGATAAAAAATATTTTAAAAAAAAATGACGAATAGTGCCAGAATTAAAAATAATTATCTTCTAACTAATAGATTACAAAAATGAAAGACGCTGATTTTAATTTAAAAGCAGAACAACTCTTAACCCAATTTGAACAGAGCAATGTCGAACTTCCGAAAGTTACTTGGAATGAAGAACTGATGCATCAAATTTCAAGGACCTCTCAGACCAATCGCGCAGGTATTACGGCTAATAAAATTAGCATCCTTGCATTGCTTTTCATTTTACTAAACATTGGATTTTGTATCAAAACTTTTACGAAGCAAAACACCACCGATGTTAGTAGAAGCACTGAATTCACTACCATTTCAAACGAATTGCTCATTCAAAACACCACTAGTACAAATTAAACCATGGACATATTTGCACAAAAAAAACTATTGGTTCGTTTGGTCTTTGTATTGGCCATATTGAACATTGCCGTTATCAGCATCATGCTGCTGAAAGATTTGCGCCATGGTCCGCCTGGTCCACCACCCCATCGCGACATAGAAAACTTTAGAGAAGTATCTGGCATCATTGAAAAAGAACTCAAGCTAAGTGAAACCCAAGTCACGCAATTCAATGATTTGCGCAACACCTATTTTAAGAAGGAAAGAAATGTTCATGAATTGATTCGCAGTCAGCGCGACTCGATGAATGAAATGATGTTCAACAAAAATACGAACGATAGCCTACTGAGAGCAGTTGCCTTGCGCGTTTCTCAAAGTGTGCATCAAATGGAATTGTTGCGAATTGAACAAGCGACCGAATTAAAAAAATTATGCACCCCTGCGCAACTTGAAAAATTCGAATCGCTGATGATAGAAATTCGGGATTATTTTAAACCCATGCCAAGGCCACAAGGACCGCAATAATGGCGAGATATTTACACATAGTTGCCATTCTATTTTTCTCTCTAAGTCTTACCGCACAAAACAAAGGCGGTTTAAAACTTCATTTCGTTCACCCTACTGGAGATGGCAAAATGCTTCAACTCGATTCGGGTTTTGTATTCAATCAAAAAGATAGCATGGTGATTCATTCCTTGCGTTATTATATTTCTGACATCAAATTATTTCAAAACAATTTAGAAGTATATAGTGAGAACGGTTACCATTTAATTGACTTAAGCGATGCTTCGAGTTTAAACATTGCACTAGAATTAATAAAAGGTATACAGTTTGATGAAATCAGTTTTAACCTTGGGATAGACAGCGCTACCAACACTGCTGGTGCATTGGGTGGTGCGCTCGATCCAAGCAAAGGCATGTATTGGTCGTGGCAAAGTGGCTATATCAATTTAAAGCTCGAAGGTAAGTGCAATGTTTGTCCTCAATTCGGGCATCAATTCCAATACCATTTGGGCGGTTATTTGTACCCCAATTTGGCGATTCAAAACATCCGTTTAAAAGTCAATCGAAAATTAGGTTCTGAACTAAACATTGCATTTGATTTAGAACAATGGTTACTGCAATTGCCATTCAGTGTGCAACAACATATTATGTCGCCTAGTAAAAATGCTGTTCAAATTTCTAACGCTGCTGCAAAGGCTTTTAAAGTATGGGACGCCAACAAAAATTAAGCTTCGCAATGCTCTTCTGTATTTTGATAAGTGTTTTGGCATTTATAAAAACAGATGAATTTACGGTGCCGAAAAATTGGCCAGCACCAGCCTATAATTTCAAAAACAATCCATTAAATGCCGCTGGTATTGCATTGGGCCGACAATTGTTTTACGACCCCTTGCTTTCGAAAGACAATAGCATTTCATGCGCCAGTTGTCATCTGCAATACACGGCTTTTACGCATGTCGATCACGCTTTGAGTCATGGCATTAACGATAGCATTGGCACCCGCAATGCACCTGCCTTAATGAACCTTGCATGGCAATCGCACTTTATGTGGGATGGCGCTATCAACCATTTGGATGTGCAAGCACTTGCGCCTATCAGTCATCCTAGTGAAATGGGCGAGACACTTAACAATGTACTTGAAAAATTAAGGACCAAACAAAAATACAGAACCCTATTTTTTAAAGCTTACCACGACTCCAGCATTACTGGCGAGCAAACCTTAAAAGCCATTTCACAATTCATGCTTACCTTGGTGAGTGCGAATGCAAAATACGACAGTGTCCAAAGACAACAATCGCACTTTACAGCACAAGAAAAAAGAGGGTATCAACTTTTTAAAACTTTCTGCAATACCTGCCATACTGAGCCAATATTTAGCACTTATGAATTTGCCAATATTGGATTGCCTGTTTCAAAAACTTTAAATGATTCTGGTCGGTTGCGCATTACACAGAAAGCGAACGATGCATTCAAATTTAAAATCCCATCGTTGCGCAATGTCGAATTTTCTTATCCTTATATGCACGATGGTCGGTTTAAAAAATTATCGGACGTGTTGAACCATTATACCACAGGCGTACAGCACACAGAAACTTTGGCACCTCAATTAGAAAAACCAATTATTCTATCCTCGAATGAGAAGGTAGATTTGATTGCTTTTTTAATGACCCTTACAGACAAACATTATTTATTCAATCCTCAATTCGGTTATCCCAAATAAATAAAATTAAACGGTGCAAGATTTAAATTACGATGTCGTCTAATAAATATCAAACCAACAACAGCAACTTTAAATAATGAAAAAAATACAACTTACAATTGCGTTAACAATGTTCTTATTTACATTGAAAGCACAAACCAATCCAGCCATCTTAAATTGGCTTCAAAACACCAATGGCATCAAGGGTCGTCATTACGTTAAGAACAACTCTACACCTTTCCAAGACACTACTTCGGCCAATGTATTGAAAGTGCAATATTCAAGCAATTGGGCCTATATTAAAACGCAGGGTGTTCCTGCTTATATGACCGGTCCGTTTTTAGATGGCAACCCTTCATTAGCACAACCCCAAAATGCAATTTTTAAAGTAAGTTTAAATCCAGCACAAAATACGGGAACATTAACTGCAACAACTGGTGGCAATATTGGATTATTCATCAATGGTGTTGCCTTGTTCGATTACAGAGATGGTGTTTCATGGAGCAATGCGCAGCAAGCTTTGAAAGGCGGTCCATTAATGGGCATGGGCGATGGGGTTTGGAACCGCGATGCAGTGGTTGGCGAAAAAGGTGGCTTCGATTGTTCGAAAGGACATCCAGCCATGGGCAATTATCACCACCATCAAAACCCAAGTGCTTTTAAGCTCGACTTAAATGTTATTTCTACCGTTTGCAGTTTATACGATGCCGATGGTTTGTATAATATTGATAGTACCAAACATTCTCCTTTGATTGGATTTGCCTATGATGGTTTCC
>CANFUB010000110.1 GCA_947450015.1 Bacteroidota bacterium
GTAGCGTAAGTATGACGTTGTTTAATACTGTCACCTGTAGCGCCATCGCCAAAATACCAAGTGTATTTAGAATATTTTTTATTGGTAGCTGTAAATTCTCTGATCACTTGGTTCCAATCTTTGAAGGTAAACGCGGCACTAGGGCGGCCGTATACCGTCATCAATTGACTGATTGTATCCTTACAATTATTAGTACTCGTTACAATTAATTTGACGTTGAATAACCCAGCCGCAGTGTATTGATGGTCGGGACGGGTAAGATTCGAAGTTGTATTGTCGCCAAAATTCCAAGCACTGCTTAATGGACCTGTACTAATGCTGCTTTTTTCGAAGAATCTAAAATTGTTAGGATGTAAACATTGCGCACTATCATTCGGTATAAAACCAGCTTTTGGTTGTTCATAAATAACTACATTGTTTTGAGTTGTATCCTTACAGCCATTCGCATGTGTCGCAACTAAACGGATAGCATAGGTGCCAAATTTAGAATAGTTGTGCGGATCTTGACTGTTAATGGATGATTTGCCATCGCCATAAGTCCAGCTGTAACTATTGCCTGTTGGTTGGCTATTGTTGGTGAATTGTATTGAATTGTTGCGCTCACATTGATTGTTATTGTTAATGGCAAAAGCAGCAGTAGGGTTTGGTAGTATGGTTACATAACGGCTGGCAGTATCTTCACAACCGGTCTTAACACGCGCGGTTAACAACACTTTATAAGTACCTACCACATTATAATGGTAATACAAACTTTTTAAGTTACTGCTTTGTGCGTTGCCCAAATCGAATGTTGTCGTATAAGGCTTGCTCGAAACAGTGCTATCTGAAATAAAAATAGAATTGGTCTTTAAACAATTATCAGCCCAATTAACTGTTATCCGAATATTAGGTTTGTTGAATACTTCTACGGTTCTTTTAAAAGTATCGCGACAGCCAAAATTAGAGTTAGAAACCAATGATGTATTGTAAGCACCTGCATTAATATACACCTTAGTTGCACTCGCAAAATTGGTTGAAGAATTGCCATCACCAAAATACCAAGTATTTGTGAAGGTACCAACTGGAACCATACTATTATTGGTAAATATAAATTGATTAATTGGCTTACACTGGCTAGAATCATTAATGATGTAATTGGCAACAGGCATTGCAAATACTAGCATTTTTCTAGTAATGGAGTCGCTGCAATTGTTATTTGAGATCGCCTTTAATTTTACAGAATAAGTGTTATAGTTTGCATAACTTTTTGTGGGACTCGTTGAGGTAGATGATGTGTTATCGCCAAAGTTCCAAACATAGTTCAAACTGCCGCTGCTAATACTTGAAGTATTCGTTAATTTAAACAGATTGCCCCTTAAACATTGGTCGGTATCATTCGCATTAAATGCAAGGTTTGGTGCGGCAAATACAATTATTTTTTTACTTGCTGTATCCTTGCAATTATTAGTTGTAGTAGTAACAAGTGTTACTGTGTAGTTACCTGCAGTAGCATATGTAGTAGTTACATTGGTTGAAGTGCTGGTATTGCTGTTGCCTAAATTCCAGAATGAGTTGTATAAACTAGCACTCACAGAAATATTGGTAAACTTAAATTGATTGCCCTTCAAACATTGATCAGAATCGTTAATGTTAAACGCAACTAAAGTATTAGGGTAAACTACCATTTGTTTGGTAATAGAATCCTTACAATTGTTGTTAGAAGTAGCTGTTAATTTGACACTGTAAGTAGTTTCTGTTTTGTATTTTTTCGATGGACTCGTTACACTTGAAAAAGTGGTATCACCAAAGTTCCATTGATAGGTCATGCTGCCTGCAGAGATGCTACTTGTATTGGTGAAATTAAAAAGATTGCCCCTTATACATTGGTCGCTATCATTGTATGTATACTTTGCTACAGGTGCCGCAAAGACAATTATTTTTTTACTGCTTGTATCTTTACAATTGTTGGTAGTTGTAGTAATCAATGAAACAGTATAGTTGCCTGCATTGGCATAGGTAGTGGTTACATTTGTGGAATTACTGGTATTGCTGTTGCCCAAATTCCAGAAGGATGTAAACGCACTGGCACTCACCGATAAATTGGTATATTTAAATTGATTGCCTTTAAGACACTGGTCGGTGTCGTTAATATTAAATCCTACAGCGGTATTTGGGTATACCACCATTTGTTTACTTGTAGAATCCTTACAATTGTTGTTGGAAGTAACAGTTAATTTCACATTGGTTGTGGTAACTGTTTTGTATTTTTTAGAAGGACTTGTTGCACTCGAAAAAGTTGTATCTCCAAAATTCCATTGATAAGACATACTGCCAGTGGCAATACTACTCGTATTGGTAAAGTTGAATTGATTTCCTTTAATACATTGGTCGCTATCGTTGTAAGTGTATTTAGCAATTGGCGAAGCAAATACAATTACCTTTTTAGTAAGTGTGTCTTTACAACCATTGTTCGTGGTTGTAATTAAGCTAACATTATAGGTCCCATTGCTTGCATACGATTGAGAACCATTGGTGCCCGTAGATGAATTGCTGTTGCCATACTGCCATGCATTCGAATAAGTGCCACTACTTAAGCTCGAAGTATTGGTGAATACAAAGCTATTGCCATTCTTACATTGGTCGGTATCGTTGGTGGTAAAGCCTACGCTTGTATTTGGATAAATGCTTAGTGATTTGGTCACTGAATCTTTACAACCTTTATTGGTAGTAATGGTTTGTTTTAAGGTGTATGCATTTACAGAAGCAAATATCTTTTGGTGGGTTTTGTTGGTGTCCTTACTGCCATTTGAATAGGTATATAAAGCACTATAACTTCCAGATGCTAATTTAGTGGTATCGGTAATAATGAATTTATTGCCTTTTAAACATTGGGCTAAATTGTTCACGGTATAACCCACTTTAGGCATTGGATTAATCAATACCGCCACATTCGCACTTGTATCTTTACAAACACCATTGCTAGCAATAACGCGATAATTTCCACTAACGGTGATGGCATTGTTCCAAAGTTTTAAGAGCGTATCGGTTGATCCACTGATATTGGCATTGGCCTTTTGCCATTGGTAAGAAGTGGCCAATTGCTTGGTATCGCGACCAGCCAATGTGATGGTATCGCGCTCGCATTGTGTTAATTTCCCTTTTTTCAAAAAGACCGTTGCACTTGGCGTAATTCGAATGAGTACCGCACTGTCTTTCGCATAAGTAAGATTTCCATTGATGGTCATGCTAATTTTCTTATAGCCCGAAGTTGAATATTTAATATTGAATGGTCCACTGCCTGAGCCTGTAGAAGGGGAAGCCCCGCTGCCGAAGTTCCAAGTGTAATTATAGCCAATTCCCGCAGTAGCATCAGTAACGATAATGGAAGTATTGGCACAAGCACTATCTTTACTCACCGTAAATTTTGGAATAGGTGCGTCAAAGAATACACCATAGTCTTCAGATTGGCCATAAGAGAGAGTGGTACAAGGACCTGTGAAAGAGTTGAAATCACTCACAACACGCATTCTTAAAACTTTGTTTTTAACCATGGTGGTGGAGCATCGGATGGTGTCAGCATGGTTTGTGAGTTTGTAAGAACTGTAAACCTCTTCTCCCGCATCGTTTAAAGTGCCATTGTTGTTATAGTCGATGTAAATTTTAACGTATTCGCTGTAAAGTGGACTAGTAGAAACTTTAGTAAAATAACGGCCACCCGGTTTTAGAAAGAATACTTTCTTGCAACTAAAATCCATATAACTGCCTTCATCGTAGGCGCCACTCGATTCGTTCTTTAGTCCATTAAGCTCAAGACTGGTGATACCTAATCCATTGTTAGATGCTAAATTGGTTGTGCTTGTTTTACAGCTAGCAGCCGTCGCTATAGTATCAAATGATACAACAAAATTTTGTTTGGTAAGCGTGTCGCTTCCATTGCAATTTTCAGAAGCCAAACGCACATTGTAGTAGCCCGGTTTATTGAACTTCACTTTTAATACTTCCGATAAACTATCGGTACCTAGTTGGTAACTATAAGTGCTCGGTGTGATTAGCCATTTGAATCTTGAAGGGTTAAAACCACAATCAGGCGTCAAGGTATAAGTTTTATCATTACAAACTTTTGGTAATTTTAAGCTGAAGTCTGTTTTTGGTTTTTTGGAGCCATCGTCATACAAGCCCGATTTCCATGTGCCACGAGAAAAGGTTGCCGCATAAATTCTGTGAAAACTTTTTCCTCTGCTATCATAAAACAAATCTAAATCGGTAACATTGCCATTAATTGGCAATCCGCTGCTAAACGTACTAAATGTTGAGGTTGTGTCTTTAAACCATACACCAGTATAGGTGCCTACATACATGCCAAATTTTGAATTTGAGGTGTCGAGCGCTATACTGTTCACCGTGTTGTTTGGCAAGCCCGATGATAAATCAGTCCAGGTTACACCGCGATTTCTGGATCTGTAAAATTTACCGTTCAAACCTATGTAAACGGTGTTGCTATCTGTTGGATGGCATTTGATGGCACTTACTGTTCCAGTTGCTGGTAAGTTCGATGTTAAATCGACCCAAGCAGCTGTACTATTGGCTTTATAGCTTCTAAAAAATTTATTGTCATAGCGCGAGTAGTACAAAATATCGGATTTAGCAGGCGAAATTTCTATTTCTCTAATGTTATTCCCGTTGCCATTATTGGTAATATTGGTCCAACTCATACTAGCACCTTTAATGGCTGTGTTGCGCCAAATGTTTTTGTAGCCAACAAACATGTAATTTGTATTGTCTGGTCGCAGAGCGTAAGGGGTTACCCAATCGCCAGTTTCGTTAATAGAACCAACACCATTGTTAGCAACTGTTATATCGTGAGAGCCTTTGTAAAAACGGGTGATGTTGCCGTAATACAAGGCGCCATAACTGTAGTTCTCGTCTTGGTTATCCCACTCGCAATCCATGCCATCGCCACCGCGCACAGTGTTCCATTCTTCGCCCGAGAAAAATCCTGTGCCATTATCTTGGAAGCCTGCGATGAGTAAATCTTTGGTTGTAGCGCTTTTGCCTAATTTGTACAATTGACTAACACCAATACCATTGCTTAAGTCAAGCCATTTAGTACCTAGGTTAGGTGTATAAAAAATACCACCATCATTGGTTGCATATAATTTTTTTGTTATAGGATGAAATTCTAAATTGTGCTGGTCGGCATGTATGCTTGGCATGGTATTGCTGCCTATCCAATGGGCCGAAATGGTCCATGTAGCACCAGCATCAGTACTTTTAAATATGTTCACACCACCAACAAATAAGGTATTTTTATTATTTGGGTCGCAAGCCAAATCCAAGTCGTACCAAGCCTGACCGCCAGTTCCGCTGCCATTCGAACTGCCATCCATGACATTCGGTGTGGTAGACTTAACAGAGAAATTAACACCACCATTGGTAGACAAATAGGTGCCCATGTATTTGGTGAAATCGCAAACCAAGAAATAAACGTAGGTTGTATCATTAGGCGTAACAGCTATTGCCCCACGGTACATGCCCGAAGTAGGTAAGCCACTGGTAATTTGTGTAAAGCTAGTGCCGCCATTTGTTGATCGGTAAAACAAGCCATCTTTGGTTGCATAAACGGTATTTGGGTTTAAAGGATTGTAAACAATGTCTTTAAAACTACCTGTAACGATTTGCGACCAACTGCCACCGCTATTGGTGGTTCTATAAATGCCATTGGCAGTTGCTGCTAATATTATTTTTGTATCCACAGGGTGAATGATCAAGCGGGCAATGGTAATGGTGCTCATGCCGCTGTTTCTTGATTTCCATGTTTTACCGCCATCGGCACTCATGTATACACCAAGACCAGTAGCATCGCCATGGTCGCGGTCGCCAGTGCCTATGTACATGGTATCTGTATTGCGGTGACTTACCACCATGGCCGAAATGCCAAGGGTTGGCAATGAATCGGTATTCGAGCTCCATGTTTTACCACCATTGGTAGTTTTCCATAAACCGCCTGCTGGCGCACATACCCAAAATGTATTGGAATCTGTTGGGTGAAAACCAACTGCATTTAAACGGCCAACACCACTGGGTTGTGTGGTTCTATTGTAGGGTAAATAACCAGGCCCTAATTCTTTCCAATCGCCTTTGGTTTTGCAAGGACCTAAACCCGAACCTCCAATACCACCTTGTTGTGCATTGTTTTGGAAGGCACTGCCATACATGGCCTTGTGATAATCGGCAATCCAAGTTTGCATGTTAGGGTAGCTGCCATCAGGTTTAATGATTTGACGCATTTCCCATTCCCAGCGTTTGAAAGATTTCCAACCACAGCCTTTAACGCTGCTATCGCGTCCTTGCCAATAAATATTAAAGGCTCTGACGGTTTGGAAAAAGTTAATGTTTTTGTTCTGCATCATCGCTACATAATACGGCACATTGGCGGTATCATTGGGCGTTTGAGCAATGGTGTGTAATGTTAAAACCAGAGAAGCAATTAGTAAACTTCGTTTCATATTGACAAATGTAAGTGATTTGTATTTAAAAAACATTAAACGTATATTAACTTTTAAGCAATACTATTAAAGGGTAAGTGTTAAATACTAAACCATAAAAAGGGGAGTGAAAAAGGACCTTAAATTCGTGGAAAACGAGGTAGGCTAAGGTCTTTCAAATGAAGGCAATATTTCTAACTAAGTATTAATCCCTATTATTTTTCTTTTAATTCACAACTTGCTAACCTTAAAGTTTTTCTACTCTGTGAGTCAAAAAATTAAATTATTCGATTTTTAAGCTTTGTCCAACAATATTTTTAAAAAATCGATGTTATAATGTTAGTTCACATTTCTATATGAAAAAGCTTTTGATTTTGTTGATGCTCGGTTTGATTTTTTGCTTGAATCTTTTTATTTCTAATGTAAAGGGCAATGCACACAAAAGGGCTGTTTTAAAATTAATGAGCGATAGAGTTATTTCACAGCAAAACGCCTACAAGCCAGTGCCTATAAAGGAAGCCAAAAGTTATGTTAAGAAAAATAAGATGGATACGACCTTGGCCATTTTTATCAATTACCATCAGCACTCAGGCATAAAACGCGGTTACATCATCGATCTTCAACACAAAAAAGTGAAGGATAGTTTTTTGGTGGCCCATGGTTGTGGCGATAATTATTGGAGCATGGACCAAAGTAAAGATGCCCCAAAATTTAGCAATGAATTTGATAGCCATTGTTCTTCTTTAGGGAAATATAAAATTGGCGCAAGGGCCTACAGTCAGTGGGGTATTAATGTTAAATATTTTTTATACGGACTTGAATCTACCAATAACAATGCATACAAACGCACCATTGTTCTGCATGGATGGGAGAGTATTCCCGAAGTTGAGCCTTATCCTGCAGGGGTGCCCGAGGGTTGGGGTTGCCCAGCTGTTTCGAATGCTACCATGACCCAATTGGATGCTTTGCTTTCTAAAGTTAAAGGATCGGTTTTGCTTTGGGCTTATTAGTTATTGGGTTATTGTTTATTGAGTTAATAGTTATTAAGGTTGAGTTCGTGGTTGATAAGCGTTCATAACCTTTCTTTAAATTCTGAATCGGAGGCTTCGGTATTCAAATTTATTTTCGCAAATTTGAAACTTCAATCATGAAAAAGTTTTTAATTGTATTAGCGGTCCTTCTTGTTGCAGCAGCTGGATATTTGGCCTGGCTTAAATTTTCGCCCGATAAATTTACCGATGGTTTTTATTTAATTCCGAACGATGCAGTAATGGTCATAGAAACCGAAGATCCCATTAACAGTTGGAAAACCTTTAGCACCAGCAATCTTTGGTTAGGCCTTAAAACCTTTCCGGCCTTTGCCGAAATTACCAAGAATGCCGATTTACTCGATGAAGTAGTAAATGA
>CANFUB010000111.1 GCA_947450015.1 Bacteroidota bacterium
AATGCAGTTAAATCGAAACTAACTGCCTATTTGGTTGCCGATAAAAAATTACATTCCTATTTGAGGATTGGCATATTAAATGGATTTTTGCCATGTGGCTTGGTATACATGGCCATTGCAGCTTCAATTGCAACGGGATCAGTATTCGAAAGCAGCTTATTAATGTTGTCATTTGGTTTAGGCACCTTGCCAATCATGGCTTTAACAATGGCCTTTGGAAAATTTATTTCTACGAATGTTCGTGTACTTATGAGTAAGGCCAGTCCTTATATCATCATGTGTGTGGCCATTTTATTAATTGTTAGAGGCCTTAATTTAGGCATTCCTTATGTGTCGCCAAAGCATGAGCAAGGCCACGTGAATTGTTGCGAGCGCAAATAAAGTTTAATTAGCAAGCTTAATTAAAATCATACTGTTATCCAGTAATTCAGATATTTCATATCGAATAGTACCTTCAATTGTAATATAATTATAATTTGATTTTGTGTGATGGTGCGTATAAAAAGTTACTGTGAATTGAGTTCCATTTCTTTTTAATTCTTTTATCCATCGAATTGGATATCCAACAGGACAACTACCAGGTATAAACCAGTTATAAATAATTTGATGACTTGAGTCGAAATAAAAATAGTCAAAATATTTTTGATGTCTTCCTTTGGTAGGTTTTCTATCTAATTGCTGTTTGGTAATTGATTTTAAAACAATGGTATCATCGCCAAACCATTTGTCGTCTGCGATTTGCCAATACTGCGTATAAATGATTTTAGAAGTATCTATTGGGATGCTTGCTAATGATTTTGAATACACATTAGCCAATACCATTAATATAAATAGTCTGCGTGCTATCATCAAATAATGGTATTATCTGCGACCGTAGTACTTCTTCTTGCCACCAACATTCGAAATGGGTTTCGGACGGTTGTGGTTCGGGCGACCTTGTTGTTGTTTAGGTGCTTTTTCAGGATTGTGATCTATTAAAGGAAAAGGATGGTTATCAATCATTGGTATTTTCTTACCAATCAATTTTTCAATGTCTTTTAAATAGGCTTTTTCTTCAGCATCGCAGAATGAAAAGGCAATACCATTAGCACCTGCTCTACCCGTTCTACCTATTCTATGTACATAGGTTTCGGCAATATTGGGTACATCGTAATTAATCACATATTCCAATTCGTCAACATCAATGCCTCTGGCGGCAATATCAGTAGCAACCAATACACGTGTTGTTTGGGCTTTGAAATTTGTTAAAGCTCTTTGTCTCGCATTTTGCGCTTTGTTACCATGTATTGCTTCCGCTTTAATATCATGTTTTAATAGCACCTTTACGATTTTATCAGCACCATGTTTTGTACGGGTAAATACCAAGGCAGTTTTAATTTTAACATCGTCTAAAACATCAATTAACAAAGCATTTTTGTTGCCTTTGTCGACAAAGAAAATGTATTGTTGAATGGTATCAGCGGTAGATGAAACAGGGGTAACTTCTACCTTAATAGGTTTGTTTAAAATGGAATTCGACAATTGAATGATTTCTGGTGGCATAGTAGCCGAGAAAAACAATGACTGTCTGCGTTGTGGTAAAACCTTTAATAGTTTCTTTACATCGTGAATGAAACCCATGTCTAGCATTCTATCAGCTTCATCGAGTACAAAAATCTCGATGCTTTCTAAAGAAATATAGCCTTGGCTCATTAAATCTAATAAGCGACCTGGGGTAGCAATTAGAATATCAACGCCTTTGTTTAAGGCATTGGTTTGGGCTCCTTGACTCACACCACCAAAAATAACGGTGCTGATTAATCCTGTATGTCTGCCATAAGCTTTAAAACTCTCATCGATTTGAATGGCTAATTCGCGTGTTGGTGTAACGATTAAACTTCTGATTTTACGTTTCTTTTCGTTAATTCTTCCACCACTTAATAATTGAAGTATAGGAATTGCAAAAGCTGCTGTTTTACCAGTGCCTGTTTGAGCGCAACCAAGTAAGTCTTTGCCTTGTAAAACAATGGGAATAGCCTGAGCTTGAATAGGTGTTGGGGTTGTGTAACCTTCTTCTTTTAAAGATTGAAGAATAGAATCTATAATGTTAAGGGATTGGAACTGCATGAATAAGCATTTGAGTGATAATAAGACGAAAAAAAGCCTTTAGCTTTGCTCAAATAGAATGCAAAGGTAGGTTATTTATTCGGCTAAATAAGAATTAAACGCAATATAGTTTAATTGTATATACATAATTAAACAATGTATAGAAAAGCTCTAACTCTAATTAAAATTTAGAAACGGTAGGCCAATCCAAAAGCAGGAACAGATTGTACTCTGCCAGAAACCAAATAAATATGTCTGGTTTTTTGCATGGCTAAGGGCTTGTCGATGTTGAAGTTATAGAAATGTGCATCGATGGCTGCATCTACAATATTGATAAGGTAAATACCAGCAAACGCAATGATGCTATAGTCCCTATTAGTTCTATGTAAATTCCTTGTGGCTCTTAGCTGGGTAATTGGTTGATTTCTATAATAGGCTACCGGATTGGTATTGCGATTGGTATCCAATAGAAGTTTCAATGCATTTTGGTAGACTAACATACTATCGCGGTTCACATGCATAAAATAATAAGATCCTGCTAGGCCGGCATATATCAAGGGTATTTTCCAATATTTATGATTGTATGCTTGACCAAGTCCTGGTAACACAGCACTATAAATGGTGGCTTTTTTAGGCGAATGTACTTTATCGCTTAATGGCGTTGAATCCTTTATAGAATTTCTGAGTGAAAATTGAGCGCGTTTTATTGGCGAAAGAATACTAAAATCGTTGTAGTGATTTAGTGCTTGTGTTTTCGCAAAAACGGGAGATAAAATTAAAAGAAGAAATAATGCCCACTTATTCATTGTCAGCTAAGCTACTCAAAATGCGTTCCAAATCTTCGTAATTTTTAAATGGAATAATGAGTTCGCCTTTGTTGCCTTTTGCTTTTAGTTGGGTAGCAATGCCGAACCTTTTAGATAATTTATCGATGTTTAGTTTCATCGCATCATCTAGTTGAATGCCTACAGGTACTGGTTTAGGTGCTTCGCCTGTTGGTCCAGTTTTAGCCTGTTTAGCTTGTTTAACGATTTCTTCGGTACCGCGCACACTAAGGCCATCTAGTTCAATTCTTTTGTACAAAGCCAATTGATCATCAATATCATCAACACCCATGATGGCTTTGGCGTGGCCCATTGAAATTTTACTGGTTCTTAAAGCCACAATGATTGGTTCTGGTAATCTTAAAAGGCGAAGGTAATTGCTTACTGTACTTCTGTCTTTACCTACTCTTTCACCTAATTCTTCTTGTTTTAAGTTACATTCCTCTAATAATCTTTTGTAAGATAATGAAACCTCGATTGGGTTTAAGTTTTCTCTTTGAATGTTTTCAATCAATGCCATTTCAAGCATTTCTTGGTCATTCGCAATTCTTATATATGCTGGAATGCGCTCTAAACCTGCAAGTATTGAAGCTCTGGTTCTGCGTTCTCCACTAATAATTTGAAATTTATCATAGCCCATTTTACGAACTGTAATGGGTTGAATTAAGCCGTGAACTCTGATTGATTCAGCTAGTTCTTCGAGGGCCTTTTGTTCAAATTCTGTTCTTGGTTGGAAGGGGTTGGCTTCAATTTGATTGATTTCAACAAATTGAATGCTATTATTTCCATTTGATTTATATTCTGAAGACAATGTAATGTCTGTTTCTGCATTTTGAAGCAAAGCTGAAAGTCCTCTGCCTAATCCACTTTTTTTAGTTTTGTTATTGTTAACGGTTGTCATTTTAAAATACGCTTTGGTTATGAGATAGAAATAATTTTTATGTTAGATGCTTGCCTTTTCTTTTGAATCCATTTGGGTTAAGCCATTTCTTTGCAAGATTTCGCGGGCCAAATTAAGATAGGTTGTAGAACCTTTGCTCGCCACATCGTGTGTAATAACAGGAATACCAAAACTTGGGGCTTCACTTAACTTTGTATTTCTAGGAATGATGGTATCGAACACGATGTCTTGAAAATGCATTTTCACATCTTCCACCACGTGGTTGCTCAAGCGCAATCTTGAATCATACATGGTTAAAAGAATACCTTCTATGTTCAATTGTTTGTTCGATTCTTTTTGAATGATGCGAATGGTATTTAATAATTTACCTAGACCTTCTAATGCAAAGTATTCGCACTGAACAGGAATAATCACGGAGTCAGAGGCACAAAGTGCGTTGGTTGTAATTAAACCTAGCGAAGGAGAACAATCGACAATGATAAAATCATAATCTTTTTTAATTGGTTCCAAAGCTTTCTTCATTACCTTTTCTCTCAATTGCATATCAATCATTTCTAATTCTGCACCTACTAGGTTAATGTTAGAAGGCAACAATTTTAGAAATTTAAGATCAGTATTTAGGATGACATCTTTGGCTTGCACATCGTTCACCAAGCAATCATACAAACCGATTTTAATGTTTTGAGGGTCGAATCCAATACCTGATGAAGAGTTGGCTTGTGGATCGGCATCAATCAAAAGCGTTTTGTATTCCAATACTGCCAAACTTGCTGCTAGATTAATGGCCGTTGTCGTTTTTCCAACACCACCTTTTTGATTCGCTATCGAAATTATTTTTCCCATTTATATTATAAGTCTATTGTTTGTTCTATGTTCATTAAGGTAAGAATCTTACCCGATTTATTAAATTGATTGATGGCTTCTTCGTGGTTTATTACAATGTAGCCGAAGGTATCGTAATGCATGCCGATGATGTGATTGCATTTCACAAAATTTGCTGCGGTAATGGCATCTGTCACATCCATCGTGAAATTGTTGCCAATTGGAAAAAACGCAAAGTCGATAGAATGCCTCATTGGAATCAATTGCATATCTAGAGTGAGCGCTGTATCGCCACTGTAGTAAAACGTTTTCTTACCATCGCTGATTACAAAGCCAGCAGGGTGACCGCCATAAGTACCATCTGGGAATGAACTCGAGTGTTCTGCCTTTACCATTTGAACAGTTCCAAAATCAAAGTTCCAAAAACCACCAAGATTCATGGCATGGGTATTGGCGTAATTTTGATTGTTGAACCATTGCGACACTTCCCAAATGCCTACAATTGTTGCGTTGTTGTTTTTTGCAATTTCTAAGGCATCGGCCATATGGTCTTGGTGCGCATGACTTAAGAAAATATAATCCGTCTTAATGGCACTAATATCAATGTTCTTTGCTAGTTCATTGAAAGAGATGAAAGGATCGAACAAAATGGTTTTTCCACCAATGTGAACACTAAAACAAGAATGACCATAGTATTTTACCTCCATTTGTACCTAATATTGAACTTTCAAAAATAGGTTTATGCTTTTTAGAAACACGCCCAAATACTTTCTTTTTTTCCCCATTCTGTATGGGTTGATTGGTTGTAAAAATGTGGATAATTCTAAATTTAGGAATTACTTTTTCTATAATGAAGATGCCAATATCTCGACTTTAGATCCTGCATATGTCAAGTCTCAGAGTGATAACTGGGCTGTCTCACAGCTGTTTGAAGGTTTAGTGGAGTATAATGATAGTTTGGAAATAAAACCATGCATTGCCAAGCACTGGTCGGTTTTCGACAATGGCACCCGTTACATTTTTAATTTAAGAACAGATGTCTATTTTCATGAAACAAATTTTAGGCCTTTAAAAAATCGACGATTGATTGCCGATGATGTGGTTTATAGTTTTAAAAGAATTGCGAATCCCAAAACAGCTTCGCCAGGTGCTTGGATATTTAATGATAAAATGGATTTGCGTTGTTTTCGTTCAGATTCATTTGCATTTCCTGTAAAGGCGCTCAATGATAGTACAGTAGAAATAAAACTCAATGCTGCCTTTGCCCCATTCTTAGGCATCTTAGCAATGCCCTATTGTTATATTGTACCTAAAGAATCTGCTGAGGATGCGGATTATTTTAGAAATCATCCTGTAGGATCAGGTCCTTTTCAATTTAAAAAATGGGAAGAAGATGTCGCCTTATTATTTGAAAAGAATCCCAAGTACTACCGTTTCGAAAATGGCGAGCGACTCCCCTATTTATCGGGTGTTTATATCGATAATATAAAAAACAAACAAACGGCTTTCATGCGTTTTATCCAAGGCGAATACGACTTCTTTAATGGCATTGATGCCAGTATTAAAGATGAATTACTCAATAAGAATGGCACCTTAAAAACCAAGTATGAATCGAAATTAAAATTACTAAAAACACCTTTTCTAAATACAGAGTATTTCGGATTTAATATCGACCCATCATTTAATAACAGTCCGCTTAATAATTTAAAAGTGCGACAGGCCATGCAATATGCCATCGATAAAAAGAAAATGATCGCCTATATACGCAATGGTGTAGGTGTGGCGGCCGAACATGGGTTTGTGCCGAATGGCTTACCGAATTATCCTTATGATAAAGTAAAAGGCTATGCTTATGACATTGAAAAAGCGCGACAATTAATTAAAGAAAGTAAGATTGATTTTACGAAGGCCGCACCTATTGTTTTAAACATTACCTCAGATTATTTAGACATGGCGGTATTTGTACAAAAGGAATTAGAATTGGTCGGCATACCCATTAAAATTGAAGTGCATCCTTCGAGTTTTTTAAGACAACTAAAGAAAGAAAATAAAATTAATTTCTTTAGAGGCAGTTGGATAGCCGACTACCCCGATGCAGAGAATTACATGGTGTGTTTTAAGCAAGAAAATTTCAGTCCTGCAGGACCTAACTATTTTCATTTTTACAATGCAGAAGCCAACGATGCTATTATTAAAAGCAATTTAATGAGCAGCGATATTGCACGAAATGAAATGTTAGCGAGGGCCGATCAATTGATGGTAGAATCTGCCGTTTGCATTATCTTGTATTACGATGAAAGCTTGAGAATGAGTCACCCTTGGGTGAAAGGCTTAACGAGCAATCCAGCTAATTTTTTGAGATTGCGAAACGTAAAGAAAGTTTACTGATTTGATAATTTGATGATGAAATGATTTGATAATTCAAGATCAATTGAATGCAAATTTTTAACGCTCAGATAAAGTTTGTTTTCTTGAATCAAAAAGTTTCTTAATTGAAATAAAAAAATATACAGCAAATAAAACAAAATACGTTGCAAAAAAACGGTCGTTAATAACCACTACGTAAGTAATTCCAATAATTGAAGTTGCAATTTGCACCCAAGCAATTACTTTTTTATCATTGATGGAAGGATACAATTGTTCACCTTTTGATTTGTGTAATCTTACGATTTGATAAATAGCGTGAATAAAACCTGCAGGAATAAAGACAATTATAGGGTGATCAAATTTATAATTAGCCATTAAATAAACTACGATTGCCAACATAAAGACTAATCTTAAATATTCAATAATTAATTTGTCTTTGTAATGGAAGCTTGGATAATATTTATAAAGGAAGCAACCCATGATAAACATTACAACAATTGAAACATTAAACCATATGAATAAGGTGTCTTGTAATTCCATCTAACAAATATAGAAAATTATTAGAACAACTCTAAAGTTTATTTCTATCGCCTAAACGGATGGTCTACCGAAAATAGATTTAAGAACACGCCAACAATTCTAATTTTGAATTGTTAATTTATTATCTCAACCATGGCAACCAAAGCACAAAAAAAAACAGAAAACATCCAAGAGAAGATTGTAGCATCTTACATGGATTACGTATTAACTGAACATAAACAACCTGCCTCTATTTATGCCTTTGCCAAACATGTTGGCATCGATGAAGCTGCGTTCTACAAGGAGTACACTTCTTTCAAAGACATTGATATTGCTATTTGGAAACAAGCTGC
>CANFUB010000112.1 GCA_947450015.1 Bacteroidota bacterium
CAAATAATTTAAATTCAAATACAATACGTTTTAAAAAATAGTTTATGTCAAAAATTTCGTTTTCTAATATAAAGAAGTCCCTCATTAAGAATACAATTGCGCTAGTGGCAGTTGTAGGCTTAAGCATGGGCATTGCAAATGCACAGTATTGTGCATCATATGCCACCAGTACCTCAGATGAGTTTATCAGTGATTTTAAGTTAAATGATGCAGTGAGTGGTGCTGCCTTAATTGCGAATAATACATTCCAACCGGCAACTACTGTATGTGCAACTTACACTGATTTTACATCAATTTTAAAAGCAGTAAACCTTTCTGCTGGTGGAAAGTATACCGTTAGTGTGCAAGTAGGTTATTGCGGAACAGGTGTTTATACCAATCAAGGTTTGGTTTGGATTGATTATAATAAGAATAATGCCTTCGAAGCGAGTGAAGCTGTTGCCGCTTCTCCAGCAACTGCGACCTCTGGTGTTAGGTATATCACCTACACTTTTACCGTGCCATGTAATATTACACCAGGTGTTACCAGAATGAGAGCAGTTGTTCAAGAAACATCAGCTTTATCAAATCCAGGTAGTGCATGTGGCACCTACTCTTGGGGTGAAACTGAAGATTATGCGGTTAACTTACAATTGCCTTCTTCTGTTTCTGCAGATTTTGCTACACCATCTAGTGTTTGGGTGAAGTCTAAAGTTAACTTCAAAAACTCTAACCCAATTGGTTATATTTCTCATACTTGGGATGCCAACAATGATGGTACAATTGAAGCCATTAATAGTGTTGACTTTACTTACACTTGGACCACTGGTGGTACCAAATGTGTAAAGTTAAAAAGCACCAATTGTTTGGGTAGCGATAGCGTTGTAAAATGCTTAACTGTAAATGTACCAACTGTAGTTCCAACTGCTAATTTTGTTGCAAACCAAACAACTATTGAACAATATGGTACAGTAAAATTATATGACTTATCTTCTAATGGTCCATGGAAATGGAAATGGGATGTTTATGATTCTTTAAGCTTTGCAAAATCATTGTTCTATCCTTCATTAAAAACAGGCGAGGTTATTTCTAATCCAAACGCCAACGGTTCAAACGAGTTTTCTCAAAACCCTGAGTTCTATTTCAGCGAGCCAGGTTGTTATGCAGTTGTATTAACTGCAACTAACGATGTAGGTTCTTCTGCTCCTAAAACAAAAGTTTGTTACATCACTGTAACTTTACCAACCAACTACTATTTAGGTCTTGGTTCTTATGGTCCAAACTTGGATAACGTTGTAGGTAGCGCTTCTGGTCAAATTTTTGATAATGGTGGTGTTAACCTAAACTACGCCAACGGCAGTGGTTACGGCACAAGATCTTACCTACAAATTACTCCTTGTAATGCGAAGAAAATTAACTTAACCATGACCCAATTGAAACTCAATGGTGCTGGTGATAAATTGTCTGTTTACGATGGTAAAAATGCAAGTTCTAAACTTATTGTTTCTTGGACAGTAGGTTCAAAGGGACCACAAACTGTAACGGCTTTAAGTGGTAGCATGTTTATCTTGTTCGAATCTGATGCTGCAGGTGTCGATTCAGGTTTCATTGGTTTTTACAAGTCTGAACTTGGACCTGCTAAATTAGGTAATCCTGATTTTACAGTTTCATCTACACCAGCATACAATGGTGCTCCAACAAGATTCTTTAACACGACACAAAACATTGTGGGTGTACCAACTTGGGAGTGGACCATCGATGGTGATCAAGTTTCAAACAACAAAAAATTCAATTTAGATTACACCTTCTATACAGATGGTAAATACAATGTGTGTTTAGAAATGAAATCTTGCGTGGGCAATAGCAAAACTTGTCAATTGATTGATGTTATTACACCAAACAAAACAACTAAATTAGATATCGTAGCTTCTAATAGAAGACCAAAATCAGGAATTGATGTTGTTACATTAGATCCAGTAAGTGACAATGCGAACAGATGGGAGTGGACCATTTTCCCTACCACTTACACTTTAATGAATCCTCCTGCCAATCCTTCTAAATCTGGAACTGGTTTCGTAAGATATTATGCTGTTCCAGGCGATAGTATTCCAAAACCTATCATTAAGTTTAATGCGCCTGGTTGTTATACCATTGCGTTAAAAGCTTACAACGATAATGATACCAACAAAACAATTAAAACTGTTGTTAAAAACAAGTTCATTTGTGCTTTAAACTATTGCAATCCTTCTTCATTTATTTTAAGTAGTGATATTGGTGTAAATACGGTTACTTTAAAAGATGCTAGCAACGTATTGTTCTCAAACAACTCTACCTCAGGTGATGCAGGATATACCAATTACAGCGCAACTCAAAAAGCTAACTTGACTTTTGGTAAAAAATATACTGTTGAAGTTTCAAGATTAACCAACATCGATTCTGCTAACAGAAGAGGTTGGATTGATTGGAACATTGATGGTGATTTTGATGATGCTAACGAAGAGATTTTCTTTGATCCAAGCAATACTAACAAATCATTCAGCAAAACATTTGCAGTGCCATCTTTGGCTGATGCCTTCGAAGGTACTACCATCATGCGTATAGCAACTACCTTTGGTAAAGAAACCATTGTGCCTTGCGGTCCAGTTACTGCAGGTGAATACGAAGATTATGGTATTGTTTTAGCAAATGATAATGCGGCGCCTGTTATAACCTTAATTGGTAAAGCTTTCGATAGAATGGAAGTTAATTCTACTTATACCGATTCAGGTGCTACTGCTTTCGATTTATCGGAAGGTGATATCTCTAACCAAATCGTTACAACTTCAGATTTAGATCCTTTCACAACTGGTGTTTACACCATTGAGTACAGCGTAATGGATAAATCATTAAACAAAGCGATTTCAGTGAAAAGAATTGTAACTGTTGAAAAAGATTTAACACCTCCAAGTTTAACTTTGAACCCAGGTTCATCTGGTTGTATCGAAGCAGACAGAACTAACTTGCCATATGTAGATCCAGGAGCAACAGCTAGAAATACCAACCCTAACCAAGATTTAACATCTTCTATTGTTGTTAAAGGTGCAGTTGATACCCGTAAAGTTGGTACTTACACTTTAACTTACAGCGTTAAAGATGCTGCTGGTAACAGCGCTTCTAAAACAAGAACTGTATGTGTAGCTGATACTAAAAAACCTAGCATTGGTAACTCAGGTGATACCTCAATTCAATTGGGTACTACTTGGATCGATCAAACCACTGCAAGCGATGCTTACGATTTAAATCCTACTTTAACTAGAACTTGGCAGTCTATCCCAGTGAATACAGCTAAGAGAAGCACTTACACTGTTACTTACACTGCGGTTGACCAAAGTGGTAACGTTGCAACACCAGTTGTTGTTAATTATAGAGTGGATGATTTCATTGCTCCAGTAATTAGCTTAAATACTTTTGATGTTGTTGAACACGAAGTAAACAGACCATACAAATCAATTGCTGCTACTGTTTCTGATAACTACTATGGCCCAGGTCAAGTAAGTATTTCATTGGTATTTAGCAATGTTGATTTCACTACTTTAGGTACTTACAAAGAAATCTTCAGAGCGGTTGACGGTTCAGGTAATATCACTGAAAGAACCAGAACAGTAAAAGTTGTTGATACAGAAGCACCAGTTATCTGGGGTGAAACTATCTACGGTTGTGTTGGTGAAAACATCTGGCCTTTCTGGGGTCTTACAACTACCGATAACTACTACAGTCCTTCTACTTTGAAACCATTTGTAGAAATTGTTAAACAAAACGTAAACCCTCAACAAGAAGGTATCTACTACATCACTTACAGAGTGACTGATCCTTCTGGTAACGTTTCATTGCCATTCACAGTAAATGTAATTTACACCTACTGGCCAAAATGCTATAACAGCACCACAGGTATTAAAACATTAACTGCAGAAGAAGCTGTTAACCTTTATCCAAATCCAACTTCAGGTAAAGTAACAATCGACCTAAAAGGTATCTTATCTAAAAACACAGTTGTTGAAGTTTACAATGCAATGGGTCAGAAAATCATTTCTGATAACTATGCAGAAGCAAGCGACTTATTCAACATCGATTTAACTGGAAATGCAAAAGGCATCTACACTGTTAAATTAATTGCTGATGGTCAAACCATCATCAAACGCGTTGTTTTACAATAAGCGATTAACACAATAAATTAAGAAAGCCCCAAGTAATTGGGGCTTTTTTTTGCGCCTTACTTTTTAAGCATTAATAGAATAATTTTAACAAAACAAAAAGATAATAAGATTCTCAGAATGAGAATTGTTGATTTTTGGCAAGATTGCTAAAACCTTAGATAGCAAGGGTTTAAAAAAATGGGAGGATTTTTGATAAGCCTAATGTGTAAACAGGCGCATGAATAGAAATTATTAAAACATACAGCAAACCATCAAATCAGCATTATCCATTATGAAAGTCAACAACATTAAAATTGCCATTTTAGAAACGGGAAGTTTCTACCAACATTTACTAGGAAATCAAATTTTAGAGTTGTGCACTCAGAAGAAATTGAAAAACCTTAAATGGCTCATTCGAAATTTTGAAGACTCGCGTAAGTTAGTCACTGATTTGAAACCGGCTTATCAATTAATTGTAATTGATAACTATTTTAGGAATGGTAATAATAAAATTACCATTCCTGGTCCGGACTTGTTACAAGCCCTCAAAGAAAAAAACAAGAACTGTATGTTCATCACCATTACGGGTGTTAGAGAAATGCTGATTACTGCCGAGCATTTAACAGAAGGGGAGCGCACCTTTTTTTATTCTAAGTTATGCAGCATACCCAGCGAACAATTGGTAGAGAGTTCATCTACCAGTGCCCTGCAAAAATTAATTACCCATTTTATAGAAGCCATGCCAAGCACCGACATGAATAAGCAGTTGAAGGTGTCGGCTTAATTATTCAATAGTAAAATCGATAGGGATTAAACATTTTACATTGACTGGTTTTCCACCTTGTCTGCCAGCTATCCACTTGCCTTGTGTTAATTTAATCACTCTAATGGCTTCGCGCTCGAGTAAGGGATGTTGAGCACAGCGTGTTGCTTTTACATTGCTAATGGTGCCATCCTTTGTAACAACGAAGGATACCCAGACACTGCCACATATTTCAGCTTCATAAAGACTAGTTGGGAAAACTAAATTGTCTGACAAAAAATTACTAAAGGCTTCTTGTCCATCCACGTATTTCGGCATCTCTTCCTTAAAAGTATAATGGGTTGTATCCAAACTTTCTATGCGAATGGAATCATATTCGCAAACCATTTTTGTAGTACCTTTTGAATGGTAGTAGGTCATCGAATCATTGCCTTTTATATCATACCAACGGTCGTAGTCTAATACCCCAGCTTCGTAACTTTTTAGGCGAGCATTTAACAACAACTTACCCTTTTGCTTATAGTAAGTAATGGTGAGTGTATCGCGATTAGGTGCAAGTTCTATGGCATTTAGCTTTTTGTCTAATTGATAGAGCTGAATAAATTGGTGGCTGTCGCTTTCATTAATAATCCAAAGTCCATCTTTCTTTCCAGCGATATAATTTCCTTTTGAATAAATAGAGCCATTGTAATTGTAAATGATTTCTAAGCCATCCAGATATTTAGAACTGAAATTGCTCAAGTAACTTCGCCCTTGCGACTTTATAAGGATACCTCCGCAATTATAATAGTTGAATTGCCAATGGGTTTCTTCTTCAATAATGTCAGCGTAATTGCAGCCTTTCTTTACCGTGTTATTGAAACTACAATCGAAATAAATACGGTCTTGTGAAAAAGCATTTAAAACAGAGATAAAAACCAAACATAAGAGCCCTTTTTTCATGCTGCAAATTAAGAATTTATTGGCAACAAAAAACCCCACTCTTTGAGTGGGGTTTTAGATATTATTTTAAGTTTACTTATTTCAAAATATCTCTTGAAATAACAACACGTTGTACTTCGCTTGTACCTTCGTAAATCTGCGTAATTTTCGCATCGCGCATCAAACGCTCAACGTGGAATTCTTTTACATAACCGTATCCTCCGTGAATCTGAACCGCTTCAACTGTGTGCTTCATTGCAGTTTCAGAAGAGAATAATTTCGCCATGCTACTTGCTCTGCCATAATCTAAATGTTGGTCTTTTAACCAAGCGGCTTTTAAACACAACATTCTTGAAGCTTCAATATCTGTTGCCATGTCTGCCAATTTAAATTGGATGGCTTGGTGGTTCATGATTTCAGTACCAAATGCTTTTCTTTCTTTTGCGTATTTCAATGATAACTCATAAGCACCACTTGCAATACCCAAGGCTTGTGCAGCAATACCGATACGGCCGCCAGTCAAGGTTTTCATTGCGAATTTGAAACCAAATCCGTCTTCACCAATTCTATTTTCTTTTGGTACTTTCACATCGGTGAACATCAATGAATGTGTGTCACTTCCGCGGATACCCATTTTATCTTCTTTTTTACCAACTACAAAACCTGGCATGTCTTTGGTCATGATGAAGGCGTTAATACCGCGGTGACCAGCTTCAACATTGGTTTGTGCAATCACAATATAAGTTGAGGCAGTGTTGCCATTGGTGATCCAGTTTTTGGTACCGTTTACCAAATAGTAATCGCCCATATCAACTGCAGTGGTTCTTTGTGAAGTGGCATCGCTACCAGCTTCTGGCTCGCTTAAACAAAAGGCACCGTGCACAATCCCTTTGGCTAGTGGCACTAGGTATTTTTGCTTTTGCTCTTCGCTAGCGAAGTTCTCAAGTCCCCAGCACACCAATGAATTATTTACAGATACTACCACCGAAGCAGAAGCATCTACTTTACTCAATTCTTCCATTGCCAATACATAGCTAATGGTATCCATACCACTGCCACCGTATTTAGGATCTACCATCATGCCTAAAAAACCAAGCTCACCTAGTTTTTTAATCTGCTCTGCTGGAAATTCCTGATTGTTGTCTCTTTCTATTACGCCTGGCAATAATTCTGTTTGTGCAAAATCTCTTGCAGCCTGCTGTACGGCTAATTGTTCTTCAGATAATTCAAAATGCATCATGTTGGCGCAAAAATAAGGTTTTTTTGTTTTTATAAAACCTCAGAATCAAAACTTCTCCAAAAACCGCTTAAAATCATATGTTTTAATTCTCACAGTTACTCGAAGCATGCTGTAAGAAAGGGGAGATTCGCCACAGATTCACAGATTAAATGTTAAAACCCAATCAATACAAAAGAATGAATTTAATACTTAAAATTTTGCAAGGTCTCGCCTTGTCCCGTAGGGACAAAATATCTGTAACAAGGAACCCACCCAGTGTTACCATATCCCGTAGGGATTATACCATTAGCACAAATAAAATACCAGTGCTTAAAACATAGCAATGGTTTCCCTTGTCCCGTAGGGACAAAATATCTGTAACCACAAACTTACTCGATGCGCTCATATCCCGTAGGGATTATACCATTAGCACAAATAAAATACCAGTGCTTAAAACATAGCAATGGTTTCCCTTGTCCCGTAGGGACAAAACATCTGTAACCACAGACCTATTAGCTGCCCTCATATCCCGTAGGGATTATACATTGAAGCCTCATTGCTTTGTGAAATTTTGCCCATACAATATAATCTGTGAATCTGTGGCTAAATAAAAGCCATCTAATCTATGGCTGACTTGTTGATCCATAATTTTCTTGTAGTTTTGCAACCCCATGTTAATAATCAAAAATCCTAGCACCAATCCCTATTTTAATTTGGCTGCCGAAGAGTACCTCTTAAAGCATTTTGATGATGATATTTTTACCCTTTGGCGCAACGAGAATGCCATCATCGTAGGCAAACACC
>CANFUB010000113.1 GCA_947450015.1 Bacteroidota bacterium
ATAATATCCTTTTTAAATGAAGCTAGTGCTTAATTGTTGCCTTTATATTTTAGCCACGGCCTGTGTTCAGACCATTCAAAAACAAACTGTTGTTGCAAACAATGTTACGGATGATAAATTTTCGACTGTTAAAATAGATTCTACAAACAAGGTGATTCATATTTTTGTGGCCTTGTGCGACAATGAGTACCAAGGCATAGTGCCTGTTCCAGCAAAGATTGGCAACGGGCGCAATTTAAACAATAATTTGTATTGGGGTTGTGGATTTGGCATTCGGAGCTATTTTAAAAAAAGCAAAGAATGGACTTTATTAAGGCGCTATAAAATTGATTCTATCAAATTAGAACGCCTCGTTTTTAAACACAAAACCAAAGCCTTTTATTTGGTGGCTGATGCCTACAATGGACAATACATTAAAACATGTACCCACGATTTTCTAAACAGTGTTTCAGGTCTTGAAAAGGACACGCTTCACATAGATAAAAAAACCATAGGCATTAATGGCTTTTCACAACTCTCAGCCTATATTGGTCACGATGGTTTAATGGATTTCGATTTAGAGGATGCTTATACCAACGCGGATCACAAAAAAAGAGACTGTATCATCTTAGCATGTTTTAGTAAACGCTATTTTTCAGATTATATCAAAAATGCCAATGCCAATCCGATGGTATGGACCACAGGATTAATGTGCCCTGAGGCATACACAATTCACGATGCGCTCTCTGGATATGTTTTAAAAGAAAGTAGTGAAGCCATTCGAAGCAGAGCTGCCTTGGCTTATTCAAACCATCAGAAATGCGGATTAAAAGCCGCAAGAAATTTACTAGTTACTGGATTTTAATCGCGATTATTTATTATTACATGTTCATCAAGTAACTATTTACTAATTTTGAAACCACTATGAAATATAATTTCTTTGTTTTTTTATCCTTAATGTTATGCATTTTAACAACCAATGCACAAGACACCATTTATGCGCGTAAGGTATTGAATAAACTGTGTAGTCCACAATTCAAAGGGCGTGGTTATGTAGGTAATGGCGACAAAAAAGCAGCAAATTATATTCAAGGTCAATTTAAATCGATAGGCTTAAAAAAAGTAAAAGGATCTTATAAACAGGAATTTACTTTCCCGGTCAATACCTTTCCTAAAAAAGTAATCGTAAAATACAATGGTGTATTGCTAGTAGCTGGCCGCGATTATATTATCAATGCCGGTTGTAAAACCTTTTCTTTTAAAGGCACGGTGCCATTTAGTAGTATAGCGAATTTACAGGACAGTAGTTTTTACGACCGCGTAGGTTTTCATCAAACAATGGCGGTCATAGACACTTTTAATTCAAATGGTTTTTCAGAAGCTGTTTTAACTAAAAAAAAGTATTTAAGTGATTTTAGAAAAACGCTCATTGTAAAGCTTACCAACGAAAAACTAACATGGACAAGCAGTTATCGTGAAGATGCCAATTGTATCATCACCTTAAAAGACCATGTGTTTGACAGAACTAAGCCTGCCGAATTTGAAATAGAGATTGAAAGCAAGTTTTACGGTGTTTATACTGATAAAAAAGAGTTAATCGGCACCTACACCTCTCAAAATATTTTGGGTATGTTAGAGGGCACAGAAAACAAAGATAGTTTTATTGTTTTTACAGCCCATTACGATCATTTGGGCATGTTGGGCTCAACAGCCTTGTTCCCTGGTGCAAATGACAACGCAAGTGGCATTGCAATGTTATTAAACTTAGCAAAGTATTTTAAATTACATCCACAAAAATACAGTCTACTATTCATTGCTTTTTCTGGTGAAGAAACTGGTTTAATTGGTTCCCAATACTATGTAAGTCACCCTATTATTCCATTAGAAAAAATACACTTTTTAATCAACATCGATTTGATGGGCAATGGTGCCGAAGGCGTTATGACTGTAAATGGTGCAACTTATAAAGACCAATATAATTTACTTACCAATATTAATACTTCAAAGCAGTACTTACCAGCAGTAAAAGCAAGAGGTAAAGCACAAAACAGCGATCATTATTATTTCAGTGAGGCAGGTGTCCCCTGTTTCTTTTTTTATTTAATGGGCCCCTATCCATTTTACCACGATATCAATGACAAAGCATCGGCCGTGCCATTTACTAATTTCGAAAATGCTTTTTTACTCTTTCGCGATTTTATAATAGGTTTACAACCTTAAATTAATGCTGTATTTCTAACTTCAAATTCGATTCAATACCGTTTGAAGTGATCTTAACCATATAAATCCCATTTGATAAATCACCAATATAAATCGGTTGAATCTCACCTTGGTATTGCTTAATCAATTTTCCTGAAAGGTCAAAAATATTAACATTTATTGAGGTGTTCAAGCTGCTTATTAAATTGAAATAGTCCTTGGTAGGATTAGGATAAATTCTAAAGATATCTGAAGGACTAACATTATTAATACTAGTAAAGTCTTTGGTAACAATGGTTGTATCATCTGTATTACAAGCACCTTTAACCACTAATTTCACAGACTTATTATTCGCGTTGGAATATTGGTGTACTGGGTTTTTGAGTGTGCTACTATCGCCATCTCCGAAATACCATTTATAGGTCATGTTGCTGCCTGTAGCATTACTTGTAAATCCAACGATGTTACTGCCTATATAGCCATACTTAAAATTAGCAGTAACAAAAGTGTCTGCAGATACTGTGGCATTATTGACAATTGAATACGTTTGCGGCTGTCCACCTGCTACGGTAATGGCAAGTGTTGAACCCTTAACACCTGGCGAATTGTAAGTAACTTTATGTGGACCTTTGGTGTTAGCGCTTGCTGGTGTTCCTCCCGTGAAGGTCCATTGCCAACTTGCAACATTCGCATCACTAGAATCTGTAAAAATCACAGTTTGACCAATGCACACTTGTTTTGGACTATTATAATAATTGAGGTATGCAATTTTTATCGCCTTAATGCTATCCTCCGTGTTACAAGTATTGGTAGAAATTAATCTCACATTATAACTACCACCATTTGCATAATTATGGATTGGGGCAGCCAAATTCGAAGAATCTAAATCGCCAAAATACCATTTGTTGCTTGTTGCATTATTTGATGTATTGGTAAAAGTTACTTTTCCTTTTTCAGCAGCCACCCAAGTGAAATCTGGTTTCATTTTTGAATCGGCCCTAACGGTCAGATTTTTTGTTTTTACGATGTTGCTACCTGTAGAAGTTGTTACCGTTAACGAAATTGATTTGGATCCTCCAGTGCTATAAGCAACGGTATGTGGGCCAACCGTTGTAGCACTTGCCGGACTTGCACCAGAACCGAAATTCCAACTATAGGCTGTTATATTACCTTTTGAAGAATCAGTAAGAATGATATTTTCATTTAAGCAAATAGTTGATTTTGGTAGTATAAAATTAGCACTAGGGACAACGATTGCACAATTCCCCGAATTTAATTTTGAGTGCGCATTTTTGCTACAAATAGCAGTCGCACTTTTGGTAATTACATAACTTCCTCCTGCAATATCAGGCACAGTCAAATTTGGTTTTACCTGCCCATTAGAAATGGCATAATGCATAACAACAGCAGGGGCAATTACGTGACCCAATTGATGACCATGGCCAAGTTCATGCGTTGCAACTGTTTCGAAGTGATATTGAGAACCACTCGCACTGCCGATAGAATAATTCCAATTGGTTGTATTGGTTGGTTTAATCCTGAACCGGATATCCATTTCAAGAACAAACCACTTTAGGGATGGACCAGAAAAACAACCACTCCAAAAACTAAAGCACTGCGCTAAAACCCCATTTGGCATAGCATTGCTTGTATCCCATGCACACATATTAATCCCATCCGATTTGATTGCACTATAATTTACTTTTCCCAATGTATCCCAATTGATAAATGTACCACAACGCCATCTTTCTAAACTTCTAATAAATGCACCTTTGGCACCAATAGAATCATAAAAACGCTTATTAATTTTCCATGTAATACCATTACTAGCGTTCATTCCAATTTCTTGTGTCTCAAACCCAATTGAATCTGCATTCACACCTTGCACAACATTTAAATGCGAGTAAGGTATTTGCAATGTATCTGCAGATGTTGCGACACCATTACCACCAACAACTACCCGAATTTTACCAGTTCCGGCCTTGGTTCTAACCAATACCTTGATCATTGTATCACTCCATGAGATATAATCCTTTTTTAAGGCTTTGATATAGCTCGCCCCGCCATCATCTCCATTTTTAAACATAACACTACTTGTATCAATGGTTGATTTAAAATTTGTGCCCTTAATGGTTAAAGTTGATGTAGTTCCAGCGTTAATCGTTTTAGGCGAAATTGAAGAAATGGTGACAGCTGCCCTTTTTGCGCTAAAAACAATTTTTGTAATGTTTCCATTCACATCTATCGCTTTCTGTTTTGTTAATCCTTCAATGGTACTATAAATAGTGAATGGCGGGTATTGGTTAAAAATATCACTTGCACTTGCATCTGTTTTGTCGACTTTAATAAAGCCCTGCGGACCACTTTCAGCCACCCATTGGCCATCTTTCTGAATCAATAAAAACACACCTATTTCGCCCATTGCCAATTCTAATTCAGGTTCAACTTTAATGGCTTTATCATTAACAGCGCCACCCAAGGTAATAATTTCTAATGTACCTGAAAATAACAAGGACATTCCTTTGTAAACCTTACTTACAGCAATGGTATTTGCAGTATAAATCATGGTCTTGTCAGCATTCCAATAAGATCTAATATTTATGACCTTGCCTTCTGCGATGAGTGTTGAGGCACTAACTCTCTCGGATAACGAAAGCGGCACTATGACACATTCTGATTTAACTTTTGTAAAAAGAAAACAAAGTAAAAGGATGAGGGATGTACGTTTTATATTCATGTAATTATTAGTAGTGAATGTGCAAATTAAGCCATATTGAGGGTAATTGACAAAATTGACTGGGTGCTAGCATCAATTTTGTAATCTTCCGAAACAACCGATGGAAGCAACGCAATTAACTCTTTTTCATATTGTTGTAAAACTATATACGTGTTGCGCTTACTATTTTCAACTTTTTTATCTGTCAATATATCGCTTACTTTTTTGTAGCCATTCATGCCTAAAGGCCTTATTCTATCGCCATCTTCCCACACTCTAAGTGTTAATGGGAAGGTCAATTTATCCGCATTTATAAAAAGTGTATCTTTTAGTGTATAATCTGGCTGAAAATTATTGCTATAAATATGAATTTCAACTGTTTGTCCAAGTATTTTTATTGTTTGATTGCTTGCCTCAATTGCCACCGAATTTGTTTTTTCAGTAAATTCTATGCGCTTCATTTGAAGGTGCAATCGCTCTTTTATTAATTCGTATTGATTGGCAATTACTTTTTTTCCAGTTTGATTTGAATTTAACAAATCTTCAATTTGCATTAGGGTAAATCCGTAAGCTTGTAAATTGTGAAATAAAAATAAAGGTCGATTGACTAATTTATCCAAGGTCACCAAATCTATTTTCAGATCGCCATCCATTTCGATACATGCACTTTTCCAAAGATTTGATATCAATTCGTACGACAATAATTCAAAACCTTTTACTTTATGTGCAGTTTCATAAAAACGCGCTTCAACCTCAGGCTGAATTTGCTTTAACGCTGGTAAAACAGCATGTCTAATTTGGTTTCTAAGGTAATAATCAGAAGCATTACTGCTATCTTCTCTATACGCATATTGGTTTTTTTTCAAATAGCTTGTAATCTCATCTCTATTTGCAAATAAAAGGGGTCTAACAATGTTGTTTTCATTAAGCGGAATGCCATGGAGCCCCTTTATGCCTGTGCCCCTTAAAACATTAATCAGCATGGTTTCTAAATTATCAGTTTGATGATGCGCTGTAAGTACCCTAGAAAATTTGTGTTTAACAAGCAGTTCTTTAAACCAAGTATATCTTAATTCTCGTGCAACTTCTTGGATACCTTTTTTTCTTTCTTCACTTTCTTTTGAGGTATCGAATTTTTCTGTAAACACTTCAATTTGATGGGTCCTAGCCAATGTCATTACGAATGCTTCATCCGCTTCGCTCTCTTGTCCACGTAATTGAAAATTGCAATGCGCAACACTAAAACGATAGCCAGTATTTAATAATAAATAAAATAAACAAACACTATCTGCACCTCCACTAAGAGCTAATAGAACTGGTTCTTCTTTGTTAAAAAGACTATTTTTTGAAATAAAATTTTCAAACCTTTGCAGCATGGCATTAATTTTGACAAAGATAAAGAATCATTATAACACCTAATCCCGCCAATTCAATTGAAACGCATTTATTTATTTAGCTTTTTTTTATTTTTTATAGGTGGTTCTCTATTTTCTCAAAACAATCTCGAAGTTATTGGAGGCGATAAAATGTATGGCGATGAAGTTAAAAAATTAACCTACATCGTTAAAAATGTTGGATTCAAACACAATGGTGTTACAATTTATTGCGATAGTGCGATTCGCAAAATCAAAGAGGGTATTGTTGAAGGATTTGGGCATATTTACATATTTCAACAAGATACTTTTACCCTGTCTGGAGGTGAATATCTACTATACGAAGAGGCAACAAAAACGGCAACAGTTACTGGAAAAGAAGTTATTCTAAACGATGCTGAAATGACTTTGGTAACGACAGCACTTCAATACAACACCGCTACTCAAGTGGGTTCTTATCACAACAGAGCAAATATTCTTAGTGGAGAAAACACTTTAAAAAGCAAACATGGCTATTATCAGCGTAGAACCAATATTTTTAATTTTAAACAAGATGTTGTCCTTACCAGCCCTGAATATGTGATGTATTGCGACACCTTGGATTATTTTGCTGGAACTAAAACTGCTTACTTTCAAGGACCAACCAAAATTGTAAGCAAAGAAAATACTATCAAGTGCAACTATGGTTGGTACAATACTGCTACAGAAAAGGCACAATTTAGTAAAGAAGCTATTCTAATAAGTGATTCTACAATGCTTGCCGCAGATAGTTTGCTTTATGATAAAAAGAAAGGGATTGGCAATGCTTTTGGGAATATTAGAATGTATGACAGTGCTAATCAAATTGAAGTCTATGGTCAAAAAGGGCTTTACCTTGTTAAGCGAAAAGAAACCACGATTACTGATAATCCACTTGCCATTCAATATTCTGAGAATGATACAATGTATGTAATGGCCGATACATTTTACTACGTGAATGATAGTTTGACAAGACAATTACAAGCTTATCCTCGCACAATGATTACACAAAAAGAGTTTCAGGGCAAATGTGATTCAATGATTTACAGATTTAATGACTCTACAATTAGCTTGTTTGGACTGCCAATCTTGTGGAATAAAAACAATCAAATAACTGGCGATACGATGCATATTGCTCTAAAAAATAAAAAAATGCATTCTTTGACTGTCATCGACAATGCCTTTCTAGCATCTGAACTTAAACCAAATACTTTTAACCAAATAGCGGGAAGAACCATGTTCAATAAGTTTAATAACAATGAACTTGTTTCAGTACTTGTCGACGGCAATGCAGAATCGATTTATTATTTACGCAACAATGAGTCGGATACAGCCGAATATACTGGTGTTAACAAGGTTGCTTGTGGTAAAATGAAAATTAATTTTGATTCATCTAAGGTCGATGACATTCGTTTTTACAGTAAACCAGAAAGTAAAATGTATCCTGTCAATCAATTTCCTGATACTGAAAAACTTTTAAGGGGATTGAATTGGCAAG